>JBJTAX010000224.1:0-15425 GCA_046091055.1 Verrucomicrobiota bacterium
TGCGTGGTCACCGGCGAGCCCAGCGCCCGCCGCGTGGTGATGGCGAAGGCTTACTGATCGGCCTTCCGGCCGATCAGAGGGCTAGGGCCCGGGGCAGGGCTAGGGGTAGGGACAGCACGACGTGCGGTCCTTTTGTTTTCATGGTCTCTCCTTACCCGCCGGTGGCGTCGGCTTCGCCGTCGCCGAACTTCAGGCGGAGCTTCCGGCCTTTCGTCACCGCCGCGCGGCCGGTGATGACGGCGCCGTCGGCGTCGCGCACGATCGCGTAGCCGCGGGAGAGGATGGATTCGAAGCCCGCGGAGCGCAGCCGCTTCCCGAGCTGGCCGAGCTTCTCGCGCGTCACGCCGAGGCGCGCCTTGGGCGAGAGGCGGTGGAGTTCGCCGCCGAGCTCCGAGAGGCGGTGACGGGTGTCGGCGAGGATCTCCTGCGCCGCGCCGTCGAGGCGTTCGTTCAGGAGGTCGAGGTCCTGGTAGAGGGACTGCAGCTTCGCCTTGGGCGAATGCCGGGCCAGTTCGGCGGCGAGCAGCTTGATCCGTTCGCGCAGTTTGGTCTGGCCCGAGACGATCAGCTCGGCCGCGGCCGTCGGCGTCTCGGCCCGCTTGTCGGCGGCGAAGTCGCAGAGGGTGAAGTCCGTCTGGTGGCCGACGGCGGAGATGACCGGCGTACGGCTGGCGCGGACGGCGCGGACGAGGGCTTCGTCGTTGAAGCCCCAGAGGTCCTCCATCGAGCCGCCGCCGCGGCCGACGACGATGAGGTCGATGCCCGGGATCTCATTGGCGAGCTTCAGGCCGTGGATGACCGAGCCGGGGCAGGTCTCGCCCTGCACGCGCGCCGGGACGAGCCAGGCCGTGCCGCTCCAGCCGCGGGTCCTGAGCACTTCGGTGAAGTCATGCCAGACCGCGCCGATCTCGGAGGTCACGAACGCCACCGTCTTGGGGAATTCGGGCAAGGGGCGCTTGAGCTCGTCTTCGAAGAGGCCTTCGGCTTTCAGCTTCGCCTGGAGCTCCTTGAATTTCTGGAAGAGGTCGCCTTCGCCCGCGGGCTTGATCGTCTCGATGATGAGCGAGCACTTCCCGGTCTTGCCGTAGAAATCGGCCTTCGCCTTCGCCACGACCTTCATGCCTTCGCGCATCGGCGCTTTCAGCCAGCGCGCCTGGTACGAGTAGAGGACGCAGTCCACCTTGGCCTCGCTGTCCTTGAGCGCGAAGTAGTGGTGGCCGGAAGGGTAGGTCTTGTAGCCCGAGATCTCGCCGGTCACCTCGAGGGTGCCCATCCCGTTGAGATGCCCCTTGAGGACATCCGCGAGGTCCGAGATCGTGAGCGGGGCCGAATCCATGTGGACCGAGGTTCGGCGATTCGGCCGCGGAGGGCAAGCGGGCGATGTGCCCCTTGCCCACGTGCCCGCTTGCCAGCGTGTCCCCTTGAATTATCGTTCTCCTATGA
Source organism: Verrucomicrobiota bacterium (assembly GCA_046091055.1). Classification (GTDB taxonomy): domain Bacteria; phylum Verrucomicrobiota; class Verrucomicrobiia; order Opitutales; family UBA953; genus UBA953. Next base: position 1,444 of record JBJTAX010000224.1, read on the forward strand.
ACATCGCGTTCGTCGGCACGGGAGTGATGGGGCAGGGCATGGTCGCCAACCTGCTCAAGGCCGGGCATGCGGTCACGGTCTTCACCCGCACCCGGGCCAAGGCCGACGGCTTGCTGGCGCTCGGCGCGAAGTGGGCGTCCTCGCCCGCCGAAGCCGCCCGCGGCGCCGACCTCGCGATCTCGATGGTCGGCTATCCGAACGACGTCGAAGAGGTCTGGCGCGGGCCGCAGGGCTTCATGTCGGCCACCAAGCCCGGCTGCGTCCTCGTCGACATGACCACCTCAAGTCCGGCGCTCGCCCGTTCTTTGGCGGCCGAGGCCGCGGCGAAAGGCTTCGGTCCGCTCGACGCTCCCGTCTCCGGCGGCGATCGCGGCGCCCGTGAAGGCCCGCTGACCATCATGGTCGGCGGCGCGCAGCAGGATTTCGATTTCGCCCAGCCGGCCTTCGCCGCGATGGGCAAGACCATCGTCCTCCAAGGGGCCCCCGGCACCGGTCAGCTCTGCAAGCTCGCGAACCAGATCGGCATCGCCGCCGGCATGATCGCCATGGCCGAGGCCCTTGCCTTCGCCCGCGCGACGGGACTCGACCTCGAGACCACGCTGCGTTCGATCTCGGGCGGCGGCGCTTCGAGCTGGGCGTTGCTCAACCTCGCCCCGCGCGTGCTCAAGGGCGATTTCGACCCCGGCTTCTACGTGAAGCATTTCGTGAAGGACATCGGCCTGGCGCTCGACGTCTGCCGCGAGCAGAAGCTCAGCCTGCCCGGACTCGAGCTCGCCGCGGAGCTCTACGACGAAGTCCTCGCCGCCGGCGACGGCGACGCGGGGACGCAGGCGCTGGCGCGTTGGTATTTCTCGAGGTAGGGTAGGGACGGCTCTCCGAGCCGTCCGCCCCTGGCTTCTCTCGATGTGAAGCGGCGGGCTCGGAGAGCCCGCCCTACCTAGATGTCAGTGTTGCGGGGCGGCGGGCTTTCAGCGCGCCGGGACCGCGCGGAGCTGGACGGAGTCGATGACGGTCGGTCCGAGGATCACGTTGGTCACGATGACGAGCACCTGGCCGGGTTCGCAGAGGCCTTCGTCGCGCAGGCGGACGAGCGCGAGCGCGATGTTGTCCTCGGCCTTGGGCTCGAACTTCATCTGGAAGGACTCGACGCCCCAGAGCAGGCCCATCTTCCGGTGCACGTGCGTCTCCTCCATGAAGGCGTAGATCGGACAGCCGACGGCGCGGAGCGAGGAGAGCGTGCGCGGGACGTCGCCGTTGCGCGTGAAGGCGATGATGCCGGGGTTGCCGAGGTCCTGCGCGAGGCCCGCGGCGGCGCGGAGCAGCTTCACCTTGGGCGTCTCGTCGGGCTGTTCGGCGGAAAGCACGCGCGGCAGTTCGCGTTCGGTCGTGGTGGCGATGCGGGTCATCACGTCGACGCAGCGGATGGGGTGCTTGCCGGTCGTGGTCTCGCCCGAGAGCATGACCGAATCGGCCATCTCGAGGACCGCGTTGGAGACGTCGGTCACCTCGGCGCGCGTCGGCACCGGGGCGTGGATCATCGATTCGAGCATGTGCGTGGCGACGATGACCGGCTTGCGGCGCGCGATGGCCATGGCGACGGCCTGGCGTTGCACGAGCGGGAGGGTCTCGTAAGGGATCTCGATGCCGAGGTCGCCGCGGGCGACCATCAGGGCGTCGGTGGCCTCGAGGATCGAGCCGAGGTGCGCGATGGCGGACTGGTCTTCGATCTTGGAGATGATGTGCGCGTTGGACTCATGCTGCGCCAGCAGGGTGCGGAGAGCGTGGACGTCGGCCGCCTCGCGGACGAAGGAGAGGGCGTAGAAGTCGACGCCGACCTCGCAGCCGACGGCGACGTCGGCGCGGTCCTTGTCGGTGAGGGCGGGGAGGTCCACCTTGACGCCGGGGAGGTTGATGTGGCGGCGGCTGCCGAGCGGGCCCGGTTGTTCGACCTTGCAGCGCAGACGGTCCGCACGCTGCTCGAGGACGCGGAGCTGGATGAGGCCGTTGTCGACGAGCACCACTCCGCCCACGGGCACGGCGGTGATCATCTTCGGGTAATTGGTCGGGATGACGAGGATGTCGCCGTCGGCCGGAGCGGCGTCGGACCCGGTGACGTCGACGACCTGGCCGACGGCGAGCTGGGCGGGTTCCTTCCGGGCGCCGGTGCGGATCTCCGGGCCTTTGATGTCCATCATCACCGCCAGCTCCTTCTTCAGGCGCCGGCTGACTTCGCGGACGCGGGCGACGATGGTGCGCACCCAGGCGTGGTCGGCGTGCGCCATGTTGAGTCGGACGACATTGGCGCCGGCCTTGATGATCGCCTCGAGCTGCGCCTCGGACTCGGTCGCAGGCCCGATGGTGAAAGTGATGCGGGTGTGGCGGAAAGACTTCACAGACTTTATGACTAGGTCTGACGCCGCATGAAGCAAGGGAAAGGATTACGTCTCTTTACTTGCTATTTATGAGGCACTTGCCTTGCCACAATTGAGCAAATTTTATTCCGCCCGGACGGCGAACACGTCGCGGCGATCCTTCATCCGCTCCTCAAAGAAGGTCTTTTGCTCGAAGGGCCAGGTGATCCCCGGTTCGACCCGCCACTTCGGATGGGAGGAGAGGTGGTCCTGCGTCCAGTTGGAGTAGTCCGCGTTATCCGTCCGGAAATGCAGCCGGGCGCCGGCGTTCGCGCGATCGGCGAGCAGGGTGAGGTTCTCCGCGCGGATGAAGCGGTTCTTATGGTGCTTCTTCTTCGGCCACGGATCGGGATACAGGATGAAGATCTTGCCGAGCGATACGGCGCGCGGCAGCGCCTCGAGGAACTCGGTGGCTTCGGCTTTGAGGAAGACGACGTTGGCCAGCTTGCCGAGCGTCTGCTTGCGTACGGAACGTTCCACCCGGTGCGTGATCAGGTCGATGCCCACGCAGAATTCGTCCGGATGCGCGGCCGCGTAGGCGGCGAGCCAGTGCCCATGGCCGCAGCCGAGCTCGAAGGTGAGGCCGGTTCGTCCGGCCAGGGCCGTGGCCAGGGTCGCCCTGAGCCGGGCCACATTGGCTTCGCGGCGGGCGTCGGCCCACTCCTTGCCCATGACTTTGGTATGCTCCGGCACGAGGGGGTTAAGAGGGAAAGAAGCGACGGAGGCAAGAGAGCCAATAAAGAGAGTATCGAGTATGGAGTATTGGGGATAGATACCGGTTCAGGTGACGGGTGACAGCCACCAGGTCATCGGCCCCGCAGGAGTCGGCCTTTCAGCTGTCGGCCATCGGCTTCGGTTTCCCGTGGCTGGCTCCCGAACGGCCGGATCCTGAACTGCTGGTCTCCGTGGCCGTCACCCGGCACCTGATGATATGCCCCCGGCCAATTATCCGGCCTCCGGTTTCCCTTTGATTGGCGGCCTCTACCCATGCTGGGAATAACTCCGGCTTCCCTCGGCCGGACGCTTGGAGTCTCTTGGGGGCCTATGGCCAAGGTAGAACTCGAAGTCGTCCAGAAAATCCTGAAGGAGAACGGGGTCGACGTGCGTCTCGCCGCGGAGATCCTCAACCAGTTGCGCGACGTCGTGGCCGAAGAGGCCGTCGAGCGCGAGAAGCCGGCCAAGAAGCAGATGCTGGTGCTGGTCAGCGAGCCCGAAGAGGGCCTGCCCAAGGACCTGACGGGCTGGGTCGTCCAGCTGCTTGAAGACGACGATCCGCGCGAGGTCGCCGACAAGATCGTCGACGTTTCCAAGGCCTTCAACGAATCGCCCAAGGGCAAGCGCGCGCCCGTCGAGTCTTTCGGCGACGCCGTGCAGTCCATCCCGAGCAAGCTCTTCCGCGAAAGCGACCTTTGGATCAAGACCCGCGAGCCGGTCCGCGTCATTGCGGTGAAGAATTCCATCGGCCGCCGCCGTCGCGACTGAGCTTCGGGCCGGTTTCGGCGAGCGGGCCGTGATGAGGTTCGGGGAAAAAGCGAATCCAGAAGGCCTTTTTACTGCATTTAGGCAGGTTGATTGCTCTCGCCTCGACGGTCCGCGGCCCTACTTTTCAGGCCTTCCATGAAGTTCAAGAACTTCCCTATCTACCGCATCGAGTGGGTGACCTCCGCCTTCCTCATCGGGACGGCGCTCCTTTCCCTGACGGTCGTTCCCTGGTTCCTCTGGACCCAGTTCAACCTCCCGGCGGACGCCGCCAACAAAGTCCACGGCTGGGGCTTCGTCTGGGCGCTGTTCGTCTTCTACTACTACGCCACGGGTTTCGGCATCACCCTCGGCTACCATCGCCTGTTTTCGCACATTTCCTTCAAGGCCAAGTGGCCGGTGAAGGTCTTCGTCCTGCTCTTCGGCGCGGCTTCCTTCGAGAACTCGGCCCTGGATTGGTCCGCCGACCATCGCATCCACCACAAGCACGTGGACGAAGACGAGGATCCGTATGACATCTCCAAGGGTTTCTTCTACGCCCATATCGGCTGGCTGCTCTTCCGCCTCAAGCCTAAGCCGCCCGTCACCAACGTCAAAGATCTCGAAGCCGACCCCCTGGTGATGCTCCAGCACCGTTACGTCCAGTGGATCGGGGCCTTCGTGGGTTTCGTGGTGCCCTCCGCCCTCGGTTACGGCTACGCCGTCCTCAACGGCTTCGCCAACCCCGGCATGACCGCCCTGGCTTGCTTCCTGATCGCCGGCCTGCTCCGCACGGTCGTCGTCCAGCAAGGCACCTTCTGCATCAATTCCCTCTGCCACATGATCGGCCGCCGCCCTTATTCGACCGACCATAGCGCCCGCGACAGCGGCGTCGTCGCGCTCCTGACCTTCGGCGAGGGGTATCATAACTATCATCACGAGTTCCAGCACGACTACCGCAACGGCGTGAAGCCCTGGCAGTTCGACCCGACCAAGTGGATCATCTGGACCCTTTCCAAGGTCGGGCTGACCGAGGATCTGCGCCGCGTGCCGGATTCCCGCATCATGGCCGCCGAGCTCAAGGAAAAGAGCCGCACCCTCGGTCACGACATCGACTCGCTCGCCGCCCGTCTCGACGGGCGCTCCCGCGAGCTCAAGGCCAAGACGATCGCCGCCGCCCACGAGCTGGCCAGCGAACTGGCGCGCCGCGCGGAAATCCTCAAGGAAGCCGCCGCGACCAAGGCCGAGGTGGCCCATGAGACGATGGTCGAGCTGCGCGGGTTGCTGAACCAGGCCGCCTCGCACCTCGAAGCCCTGCGCCGCGCCGGCGCCGGGTCGGCCGCCTAAGCCGTCTTCAGCGCAGCAAGCCCTGCACCAGTTCGAGGACGCGCGCCTCGATCTGCGGCAGCGCTTCTTCGGGTTGCGCGCAGTCGATGTCGTGCACCGTCCAGTAATCGATCCGGTCAGCCCATTCCGGATGAGATTGCCGCATCATGGCGTGATGTTCGTCCTTCTTGAGGGCGATGGTCCGGTGGGCTTTTTCCAAGTCCTCCCGGCGCAGCTGGGTGGGGGCGGGCCCGGTCAGGTCGAGCGGGATGCCCAGTTCGCGCAGGCGGCGCTCGGTGTCCGGGGACAACAGGGTGGGTTCATCGGCGACCAGGGAGGTCAGCAACCCCCGCGAAAAAGCCCGGGCGGGGTGCCCGAGCCGCGCGGCATGCCAGTTGAACAGGGCCTCCGCATGGCGGCTCCGGTAGAAGTTTCCCGTGCAGACGAAGAGGGTCAGGGGGGCAGAATCTGCGCTTGTGCGTTGGGGCATGCCGGGTAGAGTCCCGACAACCTAACCTCACTGCCATGGCACGCAACCTGTTCGTTCTCTCCCTCCTCTCCTTCGCCATCGTCGGCTGCATGGGTCCTGAAAAGGGTCCGTCTCCTGTCACCGATGGTGCCGGCGACGCCAACCTCGTCCCGGCCGCCGGCCTGACCCCCGTGGTCGCTCCGGTCGTCGAGCCCGTCGCTCCGGCCCCGGCCGCGAAGAAGGCCCCGACCAAGTCGAAGGGCAAGCTGCCCCTCAACAGCAAAAGCAGCAAGTAAGCCGCGAGGCTTACATCAACGACACCTCGGTGACGAAGGTGTCGACCTGGCCGGGCTCCGCGAAACGGAGCCCGTTCTTATGTTCGGGGCTGTTCGGCGGCCCCATCCAAGGCTCGACGCAGTAATAGGGCGCTTCCGGGTCGGGCGTCCAGGTGACCACGCTCGCCCAGGCCCCCGGAATCGGTTCTTCCCCGACCTTCACGCTGATGTCTTCCTCGCCCGACTTCGGGCCGAAGCTGACCGTCGCGGACCTGAGGTTCGTGAAGATGCAGTCGGAGAGGTGCGGGCTGTCGAAGCCGATCGACTCCTGACCCTTGAGCTCGGCGAAGGGCACGAGTTTGCCGTCGGCGGCGTGCCGCCACTGCTTCTTGGAGGGGATCTTCACGACGTAGTCGCGGCGGCTCAGGCCGGCGTGCCACGGGAGCGTGAAGTAGAAATGATGGCCCGCGCACCACGGTAGCGGCCGGGCGTCGCGGTTCTCGAATTCGAAGGTGATCCGCAGGAACAGCTCGAGGAAGTCGAACCGCACGCGGAAATCATACGCGTAAGGGTAGCAGTTCCGGCCCCGCTCGTCCTGGATCATCCGGACCACGGCGTGCTTGGGACCGCTCTCGATGATCTCGAAGGCCGAGTCCCGCGCGAACCCGTGCTGCGGCATCGGGCGCTTGACGCCGTCGGCCGCCTTCCAGGCGAACTTCTCGCCGTCGGCGTAGTTGCGGCCCATGAAGGGGAAGAGGATCGGGTTGCCGCCCCGGACCGGGCCGATCCTGTCGAGGTCCATCGGCGCGTCTTCCGGCCAGAAGAGGATCTCGCGGCGGCCGGTCGGGACATCGAGCCGCCAGCGCAGCAGGCGCGCGCCGCGGGTCAGGCAGGTCTCGTAGGTCGAGGCGCCGACCTTCCATCGTTCCATGGGGACGCCGTTCTCCTCGTAGCTCTGCATGACGACGAGCAAACGACGCCGGCGACCCGTGGCAAACGCGGACTTAGCCCGCGCGCTTGGCGAAGCGGTAATGGCACACCATCCATTCCGCGCCGCCGCGGAAGTTCCAGAGCTCGGCGCAGGCCATGAAGAAGACGCGCCAGTTGGCGAGCCAGGCCTTCGCCCGGTCGGGGCCATAGGTCTCGGCGAAGATCCGGAGGATCTCCTCGCGGTGGCGGTCAGTGTTCTGCAGCCAATGCTCCGAGGTCTGGCCGTAGTGGCGGCCTTCGACCTCCCATTGCTGCTCGAGCCGGAGGTCCTCCTGGAAGCGGCTGGCGAGGCAGTTCGAGGGCATGATGCCGCCGGTGAAGAAATGGCGCGACATCCAGTCGGTCGAGTCCTTGGCCGCGAAATGGTAAGCGACGTCCTTATGCGTGAAGACGTGGAAGAAGAGCTTGCCCCCGGGCTTGAGCCAGCCGGCGATGCGGTGCATGAGCTCGGCCCAGTTCTTCATGTGCTCGAACATCTCGACGGAGACGACCCGGTCGTAGCGCGCGGCCTCGGCGGCGAAGACGTTCATGTCGCAGGTGATGATGCGGACGTTCTTGAAGCCTCGCCTGGCGCACTCGCCTTCGATGTGGGCGCGCTGGGAGGCCGAGTTGGAGACGCCGGTGATGCGGGCGCCGGGGTATTTCTCGGCCATCCACAGCGTGAGCGAACCCCAGCCGCAGCCGAGTTCGAGGATTTCCAGGCCGTCCTTGAGCTCGGCCCGCGCGCAGGTCCTGGCGAGCATGGCCTCCTCGGCCTGGCCGATCGTCTCGGCGCCGGTCTCGTAATAGCAGGAGGAATACTTCAGGCGAGGCCCGAGGCAGAGCTTATAGAAAGCCGCGGGCACTTCGTAGTGCTGCTCGTTGGCGGCTTTGGTCTCGATCGCCACGGGCAGCGTGCGCAGTTCGGCGGCGAAGGCGTCGACCTTGGCGAACCGGGCCGCGGCGTCGTCCGGACGCTCATCGACGAGGCGCTGCCTGAGGAGGCGGCGGATGCCCCAGCGGATCGCGCCGTCGGGCAGGACGTCTTTTTCGATGAGCTTGTCGAGCAGCGGCATGCGGGCAAATTGCACGCCGTCCCAGCCGCTGGCAACCCGTCGCCGAGGAAAAATCAGCCGCGCGGAGGCCGCGGCCAGAAGGCGGGCCCGCGCCGCTGGTAATCCGCATAGGCCTCGCCTTTCGAGGCCAGGAGGTGCTGCTCGGTCAGGGGGACGCCGGTGACCCGGGTCAGGAAATAATAGATGACGCCGACGCAGAGCAGGCCGGGGACGCCCCGGTAGGCGCTGTTGTAGCTCATCAGGAAGAAACCGACCCAGACGAGCCATTCGCCGAAGTAGTTGGGGTGGCGGCTCCACGCCCAGAGCCCGCGTTCGCAGACCTTGCCCCGGTTGCCGGGGTCCTGCTTGAAGGTCGCGAGCTGGGCGTCCGCGATTGTTTCGATGAGCAAGGCCAGGCCGACGACGCCGAGGCCGACCCAGTGGATGGCCTGGGCCGGGCCGGAGGAGCCGGTGGGATTGGAGGAGAGCAGCGGCAGGCAGAGGACCGTCAGCACGACGGCTTGGATGAAATAGAAGTAGACCATCTGCGCCGCCATGCGCTCGCCGTGCTCGGCGCGCATCTTCAGGTAGCGTCCGTCTTCCTGGCCGAGGTGCCCGAGCACGCGTACGGCGAGGTGAGTCCCGAGGCGCAGGCTCCAGAGGACCGTCGCTCCGGCCATCAGCAGGCCTTGGCCGCCGAGGTGGTGGTGGACGAAGAAATGCGTGATGAGGACCTGCAGCCCGACGAGCGCAAAGCCGTACGACCAGGCGACATCGACGATCGACCAGTTGTCGATCTTCTTGGCGACGACCCAGCAGAGCGCGAAGAAGACGCAGGCTTCGGCCAGTAGAATGAGGAGATCGAGACCGAGATCGAAGAGGAGGTTCATGGTGAAGCGGGGGAAGGGGCGAAGCGGCGGAAGGCCCGACGGAGGAGCAGATGGGCCAGCCAGCAGAGCAGCGGGACGGTCAGGATCCATCCGAGCAGGCCGTGCACGTAGGCCAGGCCGAACTTGGCGACGAAGCCCCCGAAGGACTGGTTGAACTCATCGATGAGCGCACTGGGCGAGAGGGCGATGGGTTCGGCGCCGACGATGGTTTCGCCGAGCCGCACGAACGGCACAAGCAGGATCAGCTGCAGCGGGTAGCTGACGTGGTTGACGACCTGCATCACGATGTGGTTCAGGCGGAAGAGCCGGCCCGCCAGCAGGCAGAGCAGGGTGGTGACGCCGATGACGGGGACGATCGCGAGGGCGAAGGCCACGGCCACCGCCGCTGAGACGGCCTCGGGCGTGGCCCCTTGGCGGAACTGCGCCAGGAGCGGATCACGCACCTTGCGGCCCAGCCAATCGCCCGCGCGTCCCATTCAGGCCGCCTTGCGGGCGAAGAAGACCTTGCCGAGGTCGGTCTCGTCGCCCGACTGCTTCAGGCAGAGGAGGGCGTAGCCCGCGATGGCGAAGTTGCCGAGCAGCAGGAGCGCGACGAGCCAGCCGAGGCGGGCGGCGACGGTCCGTTCGCGCCAGGCCGTGTAGAGCCAGAAGGCGAGGAAGCCGAAGTAGGCGTCGAACATCGTGGCGAGGCCCCATGGTTCGGAGCACACGGTCTCGAAGCCCTTGATGACGTTGATGCCTTCCTTGCCGGCCAGCGCGGCGTATTTCGGCAGCGAGGTGATCGTCGGCGCGGTCGAGGCATACCACGACACCCAGGTCATGGCGACGAGCACGAGGATGAAGTACAGGGCGATGGCGCGACGGGAGGTCATTATTAGAGTATGGAGTGTAGAGTATGGAGTATCGGAGGGGCAGGCTTGGCTTCAACGTGAGGGGAATGCAGGGGAAGGCAAACCGGGGCAGAATGGAGGTAGGGTCGTTCGTCTTTAAGTCGCTGTTGGGGGGTCTCCTTTAGGTATTTGATGTCATTATCGAATACTTGTTCCTGCTGCCGTGAGATCATGCTTCTTGCATGATTCATTTTCGGCGTAACCAAGATGATTATGAGGTGGCATGGTGTCTCGTTGTTTTGCCTTGTGGTAAGGTGGCTGCGATTGCCTTGGAGGATCTGTTTCTATTAAACCCAATATGCAGTTCGATAAGCGTGTCATTTATAACATTTGTTGAGGCTATAAATGCCGAGCGCTGCTCGATTGGGGGTGGGTTTATGTCCGCGACCTGTCGAATAAAGGCGGCGGAAAGCGACGGGGCCGGTTGACCCGGCAACCGCGGGGGTTATCCGTTGTCTCATGCGCATGCCCCGCCGCACCCTGACCTTGGCCGCCCTCTGCCTGGCCGTGCTGCCGCTCTCCGCGCAGATCGGCGACAAGGCCGGCGAGCCGCAGGTGCCGATCGTCCCCGCGCACCTGATCCCGCCGTCGCCGCCGCTTTCCGCCGAACAGGCGCTCCGCGCGTTCAAGGTCGCCCCGGGCTACCGCGTCGAACTGGTCGCCGAAGCGCCGCTGGTCCGGCACCCGACCGTCCTGCAGTTCGCCCCCGACGGCCGCCTATGGGTGGTCGAGATGACGGGCTACATGGAAGACTTCGACGGCACGACGGAAGCCGAGCCGAAGGGCGCGGTGGTCGTCCTGAGCGACACCGACGGCGACGGGCGCATGGACAAGCGCACGGTCTTCCTCGATGACATCATCCTGCCTCGCGCGCTGGCTTTCCACCGCGACGGCGTCCTCGTCGGCGCCCCGCCGCACCTGTGGTTCTGCCGCGACACCGACGGCGACGGCAAGGCCGATGTCCAGACCGAGGTCGCCACGGACTTCGGCGTGCGCGTCGATCCCGCCCGCCCGCAGCTCGCCAATCCCGAACGCGCGCCCAACGGCCTGCTCTGGGGACACGACGGCTGGCTCTACGTCGGCGCCTACGCGGCGCGCTTCAAGTTCGCGGAAGGCAAGTGGGTCCGCGCCAGCAGCAACTTCCGCGGGCAGTGGGGCCTGGCGCAGGATGACTACGGCCGGCTCTACTCCAACAACAACAGCGACCTGCTGCGCGTCGACGTCGTCAACTCGTCCTACCTGCATCGCAATCCGCATCTGCTGCGGAACACCGGCCTCAACCCCAAGGCCGCGGTCGAACAGGCCGTCTGGCCCGTGCGCGTCAACCCTGGCATCAACCGCGGCTACCGGACGGAGATGCTCCGCGACTTCAGGCTGAAGGAGTGCACGGCGGCCTGCGGTCCCTGGGTGTATCGCTCCGATCTCTTCCCGGCCGACGCCTACGGCAACGCGTTCATCTGCGAGCCCGCGGGCAATCTGGTGAAGCGTCTGGTGCTCAATCCTGACAAGGGCCTCGTGAGAGGCGCGCCGTTCTACGACCAGGCGGAGTTCCTGGCCTCGACCGACGAACGCTTCCGGCCCGTCAGCGCCCTCACGGGACCCGAAGGCGCCCTCTACGTCGTCGACATGCACCACGGCGTGATCCAGCACCGCATCTCGCTGACCTCCTACCTCCGCAGGCAGGGCGAAGACCGCGGCCTGATCGCCCCCCTCCACCTCGGGCGTCTCTGGCGCGTGGTGCCCGCAGGACATAAGACCTCGAAGCTCGTCGGCCTCGCCGGCTTGAAGCCGGCCGACCTCATCGCCGAACTCGGCAGCGGCAACGAATGGCGACGCGAGAACGCGCAGCGCTTGCTCGTCGAATCCGGCGACAAGACCCTGGCCGCCGCGCTCACGGCTTTCGGCCGCGAGGCCGTCTCGCCGATGGGCCGCGTGCATGCCCTCTGGACGCAGCATGGCCTCGGCGTCGCGGATTGGACCCTGGTCTCGGCCGGCCTCGCCGACGCCGACCCGCGCGTCCGCGCCGCCGCCTTGCGCGTGTCGGAAGACCTCGTCGCCGGCCCGCGGCGCGGCGACGTCTTCGCCCGTTGGAAGGAAATGTCCGCGAGCGAGGCCGTCCCGGAGGTCCAGCTCCAGCTGGTGCTCACGATGGGGGAGGCCGACGACCTCGCCGTCGACCTCGCCGCCGCGTCGCTGGCGAACCGCGCCGCCGAGCACATCGCGATCCAGGACGCCTTCCTCAGCGGCCTCGCCGGCCGCGAGCTCGCAGTCTTCGCCGCCGTGCTCAGGCAGCCGGCCGCTTACTCCAAGACCCTGCCCGCGGCGTTGCTCCGCTGCGTCTTCGCCGAGCGCAAGCCCGCCCGGGTCGAGCAGGCGCTCGCCGTGATCGCCGCGCTGCCGTTGCGTTCACAGCAGCTCACGCTGCTGGGCTCGCTCGCCGCGCACCCGACCGTGACCGCCAAGCGACCCATCAAGCTAGCCCAGGAACCCGCCACCCTGGCGAAGTTCGCCAAGAGCAAGGATGCCGCGATGCTCAAGGCCCTCGCCTGGTTCAAGAGCACCGTGATCTGGCCCGGCAAGCCGGGCGTCGTCGTCCCGCCCACGCGTCCCCTGTCCAACGAGGAGCTCGCGCTCTTCGACTCCGGCAAGCAGACCTACGCCGGCCTGTGTGCGGCCTGCCATCAGGTCACCGGCAAGGGGCTCGACGGGCGCGCGCCGCCGCTCGCCGAATCCGAATGGGGCAACGGCGACCCCGAACGCATGAGCAAGGTCGTCATGCACGGCCTGCGCGGCCCGATCAAGGTCAAGGGCGTCAGCTACAGCTATGACATGCCTGCCGCCGGCTTCCTGACCGACGAGCAGATCGCCGGCGTGCTGACTTACGTCCGCCGGGAGTGGGATCACGAGGCCGACCCCGTGCCGGTCGAACTCGTGAAGAAGATCCGCGCCGAGACCAAGGGACGGAACGACGCCTGGACCGAGGCTGAGCTGGGCAAGAAGAAGGCCGAGTAGGCTACCGTCGGCTCGCGGATGGGTATACCGGCCGTCGGCCAGGATGGTCAGCCTTGTTTCACGGACCCGAAGCGGAAGACCAGCTTCTGCGCATACTGTTCGCCTGGGCGCAGGACGCCCGACGGGTAGCCCAGGCGGTGGAACGCGGGCTGGTTCGGGGAATCAGGGAACAGGCCGGGTTCGAGGCAGAAGCCCTGGCGGAAGGAGAACGGCTTCGGCCAGCGGCCCTGCACCGTGCCCGCGAGGAAGTTGCCGGTATACAGCTGCAGGCCGGGCGCGTCGGTCAGGACTTCGAGCGTACGGCCCGAGGTCGGTTCGGCCACGAAGGCGGCGGACTTCAGGGAGCGGTCCGTGCCGAGCACGTAGCAATGGTCGTAGCCGCGGGCGCGGCGGAGCTGTTCGTGCGGCGCGCCGATGCGCCCGCCGAGCGCATGCGGCTGGCGGAAGTCGAACGGCGTGCCGGCGACGTCCATCAGCTCGCCGGTCGGGATCAGCGCCGGGCTGACCGGCACGATCTGGTCGGCGCGCAGCGTGAGGCGGTGGTCGAGGACGGTGCCTCGGCCGGCGAGGTTGAAGAACACGTGATTCGTCAGGTTGCACGCCGTGGGGGCGTCGGTCGTCGCCACGAAGTCGATGGTCAGCTCGTCGGCATGGTCGGCGAGGACGTAGGTGACCGTGACGCTGAGCGTGCCGGGATAGCCCTCCTCGCCCGCGGGGCTCACGTAGGTGAAACGCACGCCGGACGCGTCGGCGGTGCGGAACGCCGCCGAGGACCAGACGCGCTTGTCGAGGCCGCGGAGGCCGCCGTGGAGGTGGTTGCCGTTGTTGTTGCGGGCCAGCTCGATCGTCCGCCCGTCGAGGGTCAGGCGTCCGTCGGCGAGCCGGTTGGCGTAGCGGCCGACCGTGCTGCCGAGGAACGGGTTGCCGGCGGCGTAGTCGGCGAACGAGCGCAGGCCGAGCGTGACTTCGTCGATCCGGCCATGGAGGTCGGGCACGCGGACCGAGGTGAGCGTCGCGCCGTAGTCGCTGACCGAGACTTCCATGCCGCGGGCGTTGGTGAGGGTGTGGAGCTCGACCGCGCGGCCCTCCAGCTCGCCGTGGAGGCGGCGCAGGGCAAGCCCGGCGCGGCGGGGGCGCAGGAGGATCAGGAGCACGGCGACGAAGAGGGTGCCGTAGGCCAGCGCTTCAGGGGAGGGCATGGGCGGAAATTGTCGGACGGCAGGGGGT
>JBJTAX010000225.1:0-14818 GCA_046091055.1 Verrucomicrobiota bacterium
ACCGACGAGGCAAGGTAAACCCAATCCGGTGCAAGACGAACAGGGACCGTCCGAGGTCGCCCACCAAGGTCCCGGGTTGTCGCACCGCCGCAAGGCGGGTCCGCAAGGTCAGAGAAATGAACGCGCAGGGGATCGGCGAGAGCCGCCCAAGGACAGAATCCGGCTTATAGTGTATGGCTCCAAAGACGGAGGGCCGAACGGAAACGTTCGGCCCTCCCCCTTGGCGGACTGCTCGGTTCGCTCAGCCGCGCTGGGCGATCGGCGAATATTTGCGTTCGGTGTGACCGACGTAGATCTGGCGTGGGCGATGGATCTTCTGCTTCGGGGTCTCGGCGATCTCCTTCCAGTGCGAGATCCAGCCGGGCATGCGGCCGATGGCGAAGATGACGGTGAACATCTCCGTCGGGATGCCGATGGCCTTGAGGATGATGCCTGAGTAGAAGTCGACGTTCGGGTAGAGGTTGCGCTGCTTGAAATACGGGTCGTTGAGCGCGGCCTCCTCGAGGCGCATGGCGATCGCCAGGAGCGGGTCGTTGATGCCGAGGACCTTGAGGACCTTGTCGCACTGGGCCTTGATGATCTTGGCGCGCGGGTCGTAGTTCTTGTACACGCGGTGGCCGAAGCCCATGAGGCGGACGCTCTTGGTCTTGTCCTTGGCGTCGGCGATGAAGCGCGAGCCGTCGTCGCCGGAAGCGTGGATCTCCTCGAGCATCTCGATGACGGCCTGGTTGGCGCCGCCGTGCAGCGGGCCCCACAGGGCGCAGACGCCGGCGGAGACGGACGGGAAGAGGTTGGCGCCGCCGGAGGCGACCATGCGCACGGTGGACGTGGAGCAGTTCTGCTCGTGGTCGGCGTGCAGGAGGAGGATCAGGTCGAGCGCACGGGCGATCTCGGGGTGGACGGCGTAATCGGCGTTGGGCTGCGAGAAGAGCAGGTGCAGGAAGTTCGAGCAGTAATCGAGACCCGGCTTCGGGTAGACGGGCGGCTCGCCTTCCTTGGAACGGTGGGCGAGCGCGGCGAGGGTGCGGACCTGGGAGATCAGGACGGCGGCGGTCTCGTCGAACTTGGCGAGGTCATGGGTGCGCTCGTTGGTGCCGAGCTCCGGGTAGTAGCAGCCGAGGGTGTTCAGCGTGGCGGACAGCACGGCCATCGGGTGGGCGTTGCCGGGGAAGCCGCTGAGCGCGATGCGCAGGCCTTCGTGGATCTGGGAGTTGTCCAGGATGCGGGCCTTGAAGGCCGTCAGCTGGGCGGTCGTGGGCAGTTCGCCGTAGATCAGCAGGTAGGCCGTCTCGAGGAAATTGGACTTCTCGGCGAGCTCATCGATGCCGTAGCCGCGGTAGCGGAGGATGCCCTTCTCGCCGTCGATGAAGGTGACCTTGGACTCGCAGGCGCCCGTGTTGGCGTAGCCGTCGTCGAAAGTGATGTAGCCGGTGTCGTCACGCAGCTTGCGGACGTCGACCCCGCGTTCGCCTTCGGTGCCGACGACGATGGGGAGGACGATTTCCTTGTCGTCCAGTTTGAGGGAGGCGGTCTTGGAGCTCATGGCGGGGGGGTGCCGCCAGAGGTCGCATCACTCTTCAGCGGACGGACAAAGTCAGGAAATTGCGGTAGAGTTGCAAGCCTTTGACCTGACTTTTCTCAGGATGGAACTGGGTCGCGAAGACCCGTCCGCGCCGGACCCCGCTCACGAAACGGCCCGCATAATCGGTCTCGCACCACACCAGATAGGGGTCGGTCTCGACCACTCGGTAACTATGGACAAAATAGAAGGGCTCCCCTTCCGCCCGTAGGCCCTGGGTCAGCGGGGCGCCCGGCCGGAAGACGGCTTCGTTCCACCCCATGTGCGGGATCCGCAGGCCGGGCTGGGACGGGAACCGCCGGACGACGCCAGGGAACACGCCCAGACCGGGGCGGTCGGCTTCTTCGGATCTTTCGAAAAGGACCTGCAGGCCCATGCAGACGCCCAGGAAAGGACGGTCAGCCGCGATCCACTGCTTCAGGAAGGACTCGAAGTCGGTGCGGCGGATGCAATCCATGCAATCCGCCATGGCTCCCTGCCCCGGGAACACGACCAGCTCGGCCTGCTCGGCCTTGGCCGGGGTCGCGGCCAGGAAAGCATCGGCGCCGGCGGCGACCATGGCGCGGCTCACGCTGCGCAGGTTGCCCATCCCGTAATCGATGACGGCCACCCGCGGGCGGCGCGCTGTCGCGGAGGCTTCCACGGTCAGGCCAGCGTACCCTTGGTGCTCGGCACGCGGCCACCCTGGCGCGGATCGACTTCCAGCGCCTCGCGCAGCGCGCGAGCGAAGGCCTTGAACAGGGCTTCGGCGATGTGGTGCGGTTCGTCGCCGTACTCGAGCCTCAGGTGCAGGTTGCAGCCGAGCGCGTTGGCGAGGCCTTGGAAGAACTCGCGGACGAGCGCGATGTTGAAGTCCTTCACCATGTAGTTGGTGATCTCTACCTGGTAGACCATCATCGGACGGTTGCTGAGGTCGACGGCGCAACGGGCCAGGGTCTCGTCCATCGGGAGGATGAAGAAACCATAGCGGCGGATGCCGGCCTTGTCGCCGAGCGCTTCCTTGATGGCCCGGCCGAGGACGATGCCGACGTCTTCCACGGTGTGGTGGTAGTCGACGTCGGTGTCGCCGGTCGCCTTGACCTTGAGGTCGACGAGCGAGTGGCGGGAGAAGAGCGTCAGCATGTGGTCGAAGAAGGCCACCCCGGTGGCGATTTCCGACGTGCCGGTGCCGTCCAGGTTCACCGCGAGGGCGATCTTGGTCTCGGCGGTGTCCCGGCGGAGGCTGGCTTTGCGGACGGCGGCGCTCATCCCCCAGAAATCCCCGCGGAAGGCGGGATTGTCAACCTCACCCTTCCATCCAGGCCGCCACGGCCTGCAGGAAGACGTCCGTCTCCTGCTCCGTGCCCACGGAGATGCGCAGGGACTTCTCGGTGAGGCGATGGTCGGGGACCCGACGCACGAGGATCTTCCGGGCGCGGAGGAACTCGAAGCAGTGCGCGGCGGTCTCGGCCGAGGCCGCACGGGTCGAAGAGACGGGCGCGGCGAGCACGAAATTACCCGCGGCGGGGTTCACCTGCCAGCCGAGCCGTCGGAGCGCGGCGGCGAGGCGGTCGCGCGTGGCGCGCACCTGGGCGACCGTGACGGCGAGCCACTCGCGGTCGTCGAGCGCGGCGGCGGCGGCGGCCTGCGCGAGGCGGTCGACGTTGTAGCTGTCGCGGACGCGATGGAGCACCCCGGCGACGGCGGGCGGACAGAGCGCGTAACCGACGCGGAGGCCCGCGAGGGCGTGGGCCTTGGACATCGTACGGGTGACGACGACGTTCGTGCGCTCGCGCACGAGGGCGGCGCAGTCCGCGTCGGCGAAGGACGCGTAGGCCTCGTCGACGACGAGGAGTCCGGGGAAAGCCTGGGCGAGCGAGCGGACGACATCCGTCGCGAATGCCACGCCGAGCGGGGCGTTCGGATTGGTCAGGAAGAAGATCGCGGCGCCGCAACGGGCGACGGCGTCGACGTCGACGCCCAAGGCGTCCGTGACCTCGACCTTGACGACCTCGGCATGCTGGGCGGCCGCAAGCACGGGATACAGCGAGTAGCTCGGATTAAGCATGCCGATCGGCCGACCAGGGCCGGCGTAGGCCCGGATGAGGAGGTTGAGGATGTCGTCGGAACCATTGCCGGCGACGACGTTCGCCGCCTCGCAACCATGGAAGCGCGCGACGGCTTCGCGCAGGGGCGCGGAGTCCGGCGACGGGTAGAGACGCAGCGCGGCGCCGTCGTTGACCAAGGCGACGCGGATGGCCTCGAGCGAACGGAGGCTCGGCGGATACGGGTTCTCGTTGGTGTTGAGCTTGACCCATCCGCCGCCCTGCGGTTGCTCGCCGGGGACATAGGGAGACATGGCCGCGACATGCGCGTTCGCGGCGGGAAGGCGGGAAGACATCAGCGTAGCTTGAGCTTGGCGGCGGCGAATTCCTGCAGCAGCGAGCGCGTCCGGGCGGCGTCATCGCAGGCGACGACCTGGGCGGCGAGCTCGCGGAGTTCGGCGGCGGCGGAATGGCGGAGGACGAAGCGGACTTCGGGCAAGGCGGCGGGGCTCATGCTGAGCTCGTGCACGCCGAGTCCGATCAGCAGGGGCGCCCCCAGCGGGTCGCCGCCCCGTTCGCCGCAGACGGCGGCCGGGATCCCGGCCTTCTGCGCGGCGACGAAGATCGCCAGGAGCGTGCGCACGAGGGCGGGATGGCACGGATCGTAGAGCGTGGCGACACGCTGGTTACCGCGGTCGACGGCGAGGAGGTATTGGACGAGGTCGTTGGTGCCGACGCTGAAGAAGTCGGCCTCGGCGGCGAGGCTGTCGGCGACCAGCACGGCCGAGGGGATCTCGATCATCGCGCCGAGGCGGATCGCCTCGGCGGGACGCACCCCCTCGCGGGCGAGCTCGGCCTCGACGTCACGGAAGACGGCCTTGGCGCGGCGCAGCTCCTCGACGCCCGAGATCATCGGGAACATCACCTGCACGGGACCGAGCGCGGCGGCGCGGACGAGCGCACGGAGCTGCGGGCGGAAGACGTCGGAGCGCTCCAGGCACATCCGCACGGCGCGGTAGCCCATGAAGGGGTTCGCCTCGTCGCTCAGGTCGCCCAGGCGCTTGTCGCCGCCGATGTCGAGGGTGCGGAAGGTCACCGGCCGGCCCTTCGCGAGGCGCACGGCGGCGGCAGATTCTTCATGCTGCACGCCCTCGTCGGGCCAGCCGTCGAGGCGCAGGTAGAGGTTCTCCGTACGATAGAGGCCGATTCCGCGGGCGCAGTAGGCGAGCGCGTCTTCCATCTCGGCGGGGTCGCCGATGTTGGCGAGGAGGCTGAAGGCGGCGCCGTCGGCGGTCAGGTCCGGGAACGAGACCTCCGCGCGCACGCGGTCGCGACGCTGCCGGATCGCCTGCTCCTTGTCGCGGTAGCCGTCGAGCGTGGCGTCGGACGGATTGAGGATGACGAGCCCGGATTCGCCGTCGACGAGGATGACGTCCCCCTCGCGGGCGGCTTCCATGAGCCCCTTGACGCCGACGACCGCGGGGACGTCGAGCGAACGCGCCATGATGGCGGAGTGGCTGGTGCGGCCGCCCTCCTCGGTCACGAACGCGAGCACGCCGCCGTCATGCAGGCCGGCGGTGTCGGAGGGGGTGAGGTCACGGGCGGCTACGACGTGCGCCTGGGCCGCCTGGCCGACGCGGTCCGGCTGGGTGCCGAGCAGCTGGTCGAGCACGCGCCCGGTGACGTCCCGGATGTCCGACGCGCGTTCCCGCAGGAAGTCGTCGTCCATCTTCTCGAAGATCTCGATGTAGCGCTGGGCGACCTCCTGGAAGCAGAACTCGACGTTGAAGCCGGTGCTCCGGACCTCGCGGCTGACGTCGTCGATGAGCGCGACGTCCTCGAGGACGAGGAGGTGGGCGTCGAAGATGGAGGCCTCGGATTCGTTGAGCTTGCGGGCGACGTCGTCGCGCAAGGCCGAGATGTCCCGGCGGGTCTCCGCCAAGGCGGCCTCGAGTCGCCGCAGTTCGGCCTCGACGTCGGCGACCTGCTGGCAGACCACGATCGACATGCCCTTCATCAGCGGGTAAGCCGGACCCTTGGCGACGCCGGGCGCCGCGGCGATTCCTTGGAGGCGAACCTCCGGCCTCTGGGCTGCGGCCATCATCCTGCCCCCAATTGACCGCCGGCCTTGTCCGGACGCAAGGACGGAGTCCTCCGCAGGTCAGACTTCGAGGACCCCGGATTCTTCCGCCGGATCGGGCATTTCAGGCATGACGAGGTTCGGCATGGTCGAGGAAGGCACTTCTACGACCTGCGAAAGGTCGAATTCCTGGACGATCTCACTGACGATGAGCCCGGGCATGCCGGCGACGCCTTGGTCAGCTTCTTCGGCGACGGCCGCGTCGACATACCAAAGCAGGCCGGAGTATTCGGCCGGAATCGTGACCTGCAACTGCACCATGATGACGCCGAGCAGGCAGAGGTGGGCGAAACAACGGCCTATCCGCTGTCCGAAAGCGTAGAGCCATAGCATCGCCCCGGCCATCGTGCGCTCCTCCCGGCGGCTGAGGTACTGCAGCTGGGCCTGATGCAAGCGACGCCGGGAATGGAAACGGTCGCGCAATTCGGCCGAAGAAGCAAGCGCCTGACGGAGACGTTCCGCCTGCTCACGAGAGGCGCTCCCCTCGAGAAAAAGCCCTACCAAGGCGTCGAATTCCGGGACGCTCATGAGCGGAATTCCTTCCCCATCAGCTCGCGCAGGGCTTCACGGGCCCGGTTGATGCGACTTTTCACCGTGCCGATGGAAAGGCCGAGGTCTTCGGCGATCTCCTCATAGGACATGTTACGGACGTTGCGCATCGTGAGGATACGAGCGTGCTCGGGCTTCAATTGTTCCATGCACTCGGCCACTTTCTGGACGAATTCGTTATGCTGGGCCTCATGACCGGGCCCCTGCGCGCCGTCCGACAGGATATCATGCAGGGTCGCTCCGGGGTCATCCCCCAGGTCGGCGTCCAGCGACATCGACTGATCGCGCTTGCGACGACGCCAATACCAATAACGGTTGCGGGCCAGATTGGTGCCGATCTGATGGATCCAGGTGGAAAAAGTCGCCGTACCCCGAAAAGAAGCCAGGACGCGATGGGCCCGGATGAAAGTGTCCTGCGTGATCTCCTCGGCGTCCTGGCGGTTGCGGAGCAGGGAGAAGACCTTGGCGAAAATCCGCCCCTGATACTTCAGCACAAGCTCATTGTAAGCCGACAGATCCCCTTGACGGGCGCGGTCCAAGGCGGACTGGTCGGCTTCAGTTTCCATGGTTTGACAGGGGGTGAGGAGAAAACGGGTCGGGTCGACCCATAATCGTGGTGACATATCTTTACAATTAAAGCTCGCTAATCAACCTAATTAAGACCTCGCCCAAAGAGCCGATGTTCAATCCCCGAAAGAAATCCCCCACCCTCTCTTGGTTAGACTGCCTCAGCGGGGCCCGCGGGACCGTCGAACAGCTGCCGGCGACCATCCCGGCAGGCCCTCCGACGGCGTCCGCGAGGGTGATCGCCGTAGGCAACGAACTGTCCCTGGAACCCGCGACCGAGGGAGTCGTCCTCGTCAACGGCGTCCCGTTACGCCACAAGTTGCCTTTGACTGACTCGGCCACGCTGCAGTCGGACGCCTCCCTGCTCGTGCTGGGACCCGGCGAGCAGGCGGACTTCGCGCTCGTTCGCCCAGACCTCTGGGTGCTTTTCGATCCGCTGACCGGCGACCAACTCGGCGAGCACGCCCCGGGGTCGCTGCTGGCCGCGGCGCGGGAGCTCGGCCGGGCGACGGACACCCTCGCGTGCACGCCGCTGGGCCTCGAGATCGGATTCAACCTGTCGCAGGTCGCACCCCTGCTTTCCCCTCCCGAACCAACCCCGGTCAAACCTCAGGGCAAGACCTTGCTCGCGGCCGAACAGAACCGAGGAACCCACGTCTGCCCGGTCTGCTGGACGCGTTTCGACTCCGGCGACGCGCTCAGCATCGCGGTCCATGAAGACCTGCGCGGCGACCCGATCCTCGGTCCTGACGCCCGCCTCCGCTTCCACCCCACCCGCTTCAACGATCAGGGACTGGCCCTCGATCCGATGGGACTGGCCTGCACCGACCTGGCATGCCCCCACTGCCGTCGCCAGCTTCCGCCGGGCTTCCTCGAACGTCCCCACCGCATCCTCTCGCTGATCGGCGCGCCGAGCGCCGGCAAATCCTACTACCTCGCGGTCCTCACGCGCGTGCTGCAGGAGCGCCTGCCCGAGGATTTCGGCCTGGCCTTCAAGGACGGCGACCCGAGCGGGAACATGCTGCTCAACCAGATGCGCAACACCCTGTTCACGGAGGGCACCCCCGAGGAGGCCCTGCTCGTCAAGAACACCCTCGATGGCGCGACCTACGAGAAGCTGCCGCGCCTCGGCCGGATGGTCTCGCTGCCGCGGCCGTTCATCTATTCCCTCAGCCGGCCCGGCCAGCAACGGCAAGAGACCTCGGTCATCCTCTACGACAACGCAGGCGAACACTTCGAACCAGGGATCGACATCCACGACTCGCCCGGCGCGATGCACGTGGCGACCTCGAGCGGGCTGATCTTCCTCTTCGACCCCACGGCCAACGCGCGCTTCAAATCCCGTCTCGTCGGCGTGGATGACCCGCAGCTGGCGCTCAAAGGGCGCGTCGATCAGCAGGACAGCATCCTGGCCGAGATGGAATCGCGCGTGAAGCGGGTGCTCGGCCTCTCCCAGGACGAGCCCATCCGCACGCCGCTGGCCTTCGTCGTCGGCAAATCCGACACCTGGGAGCAGCTCCTGCCGTCGCCCCTCGAGCCGGTCGCCGCCGCCGGAGGTCTCGATCTCGCCGCTGTGGGCCGCAACTCCGACCGCGTCCGCGCGCTGCTCGCGACGCTCTGCCCGGGCATCGTGGCCGCGGCCGAATCCCTCGCGGAAAACGTCCGTTACTTCGCGGTGAGCTCGTTCGGCCATACGCCGGTGATGATCGTCGCCGGCCCCAACCAAGGACGCATCGCCCCCGATCCGCGGCGGCTCGCCCCCGCCCACGTGGAGGAACCCCTGTACAGGCTGATGCACCTCGCCGCGCCGGCGATGTTCCCGGCCGCGGCCCCCGCCCCCTGATGCCCCTCCAACTGATCTTCACTTCGGCGCCGCAAGGCCTGACTCCGGGACGTTCCGGCTACTGCACGGTCGCGCGGCATCGCGCGGTGCCGGATCGGCTTGCGCAGCTCCTCGAAAGCCTCGGCACCCCGCACGGGCTCGCCGACGGCGCCACTTTCACGTTCCGCGCCCTCGAGGCCGCCGGTCGCAGCTGGTTCGTGCTCTCGCGCTTCGTCGCGCGCGGGCTCGATTACACGCAACGCGATAACCGGCTGGCGCACCACCTGATCTTCTCCGCCGAGGAGGCCGCCCTGCTTCCGCCGCCGGCCGCGCTCGCGGCCCGCTGGTCCGGCAGGCAGGACGAGTGGTCCGTCGCCCCCGCCTGGCTGGAAGGCGAAGACAGACCCCTCAAGCTCGGGGCCTACGCCCCGCTCTCACCCGCCACCCGCTGGCGCGAGCTCGCCGGCACCGGCGCGAAGGCCGCCTGGCTCGTCAACGCCTCCGGCGCCGCGAAGGTCAGCCTCCTCAATCCGCCCGACACGGAATCGGTCCTGCGCCTGTTCGCGGAATCCTCCGCGCTCATCGGCAAGGCCGCCTGGGCCGCCGGCTTCACCACCGACGCCCGCGTGACCGGCGGCGAGGGTTTCCTCTGGTCCGCCCACGACGGCGACGGCACGGCCTTGATCGACCTAGCCCTGGCCGCCGCCCTGCCTGCTCCCTCCGGCGACCTAGCCCGTCAGGCCGCGGTCGGCGTCGCCGCCGCCAGACCGGCGGTGCCCGGCGCTTCGCGGGCGGCGGCGCCCAAGGCCTCCGGCTCCGCCGGCGCCCTCGTCTGGATCGTCGGCGGAGCCCTGCTGCTCGGGGCGGGCGCCGCCACGATCTTCCTCGCGCGCCCTTCGACCCCGGAACCAGCCCCGGCGCCCGTCGTCGTGGCGCGGCCGGCCCCCACGCCGGAGGAGACCGCGCAGACCGACGAGATCCTCCGTGCCAACCGCGCGCTCACCGAGATCCAAGGCCTGCTCGAAGCCGACGACGTCCTCGCCGCCGCGAGGCTCTGGTCCGAGACCAGCGCGCGCTCGCCGCGTTTCGTCGCGAATTACCGCGAACAAGTGCTGCCCCGGCTGCTGCGCGAATTCTCGGCGAGCGCCGTCCGCGCGTTCTCCCGCCGTCTCGACAGGCCCGGCATCACAGACGCCCCGCGGGCCTGTCAGGCGATCCGGACGGAAGCCGAGGAGGCCCTCCGCCTCGGCGCCCAGCTGAAGGTGCCCGCGGACCAAGCCTGGACGCTCCTCGGGCAGCTCGCCGAGCGCGCGGGCCGCCTGCAGACGATCGACGTGCGGCCGGTCATCCTCGTCCCCGGCGAGTGGCGCGGCGGAAGCGCCGGCCGCGACCAGCCTTCGCAGGCCGAATTCACGCTGTCGCGCAAGGCCGTCGACACGCTCCGCACCGTCATCGACGCCGCCGGGTCGACCAAGAACAATTCCGTCGCCGTGCGCCTGCGGCTGCTGGCGCTCGCCTCCCCGCACGTCCGGGACGAGGCGACGCCCTTCCTCGCCGGCGAGATCCGCCGCTCCTCCCAGACCGTCTGGATCGAATCCACGCCCGAACCCGGCCGTTCTCCGGCGATCGCGATCGGCCTGGGCGGCCGTCGGGACGTCGTCGCGCTGAATTTCCGCGACGCCGAAGGACTGCGGGCGGACGCGAACCGCCTCCTCGAGATCAGCCTGCCTCAAGGGCGTCGGCAATGCCTGGCGCTGCTCGGCGACGTCAGGTCGTTGCAGGCGCTCGACCTCGGCCCGGGTTCGCTGGTGCTCGACGCGGACACCGGCGTGATCCGCGCAGCCGCCTGGGCGGAGCCGGCCGTGAACGCGTTCGTCTGGGCGCCGGGCCTCGTGGGACTGTCTCCCGACGGGCATGAATTCCCTGACAGCGACCTGCCTTCGCCGCGGGCCACCCGGTCGCTGCTGGAGACGGACCTCAACCGCCTGGAGCGCCGCCAAGGACCGGACGCACCCAGCTTCGAATCCATCGACGCCCGCCGTAAACTCTTGCAGGCCGGCCGGCTCCTCGAAGCCGGCGCGCCGTGGACGCTGCGCGCCGTGGACGCCGACGGCAAAGCCGGCCCCGCGCTCCTCGGACTACGCTGACGCATGCAGGTCGAACGTCTCATCGCCCGCATCCGCGGCCAGCTCGAACTGGGGACCCCCGACCTCGAGGCGCGCTCGCTCGCCGCCGAGCAGCGCCTTACCGTGGAGGCGCTCCAGCTGGCCGAACGCGCCCGCGCCGGGCTCGATCCGGGCACGCTCGCCGACACCCGCGACCGCGTGAAACGCTACCTGGCCGAACTAGGCCAAGTCGGTCCGGCGCTCCGCGAACAGCTCGCCCGGCGGTTTCCCGCCCCCGAGTCGCTCGCCGCGGCCTTCCAGTCCGAGATCGAACGACTCCGCCGCGAAATCGAGTCGCTGACCACCGCGCTGAACAAGGCCGTCGGCGACAGCCCCGCGATCGCCGACAGCGCGGCCGCGGTCGCCGCGCTCGAGCGACTGCGCACGGCGCTGCGGGCCCTCGCCGAACTGCGGGAGAAGGATCTCGACTCCGCCGAAGCCGCCGCAGACCGGGCCGAACTGCGCCTCGGCGACGAACGGAAGGTCGCCGCGGCGCTCCGGGCCCTCGCCGGAGCGGCCGACCTCGCGACCTACCTCGCCGCGCTCTCCGACGCCGCCGCGAATCTCGCCGGCGAAAAGTCCGACCTCGGCGCCCGGGCCTCTTTCGTATTCGGGAAGGCCCCGACCCTCCAGGCCCTGCCGCGCACCGCGCTCGCGCCGCGGGTGGGCGCGATGTGGGACGCGGCCGCGACGGCCGATCCGCGCGGGATCTTCCATCCGCCCTCCCTCAACGAGGAAGAACTGCGGCGGCTTCGGCGGCTCTCCGACACCTCGCTCGCCGACTCCCTGCGCCGCGGGACGCTCCAGCTTTACTCGTTCCGGGGGATGACCCCGGGCCGTTCGGCCTACGTCGTGGGCGACATAGCCGAGACCCGCAGCGCCATCTCGGACGGCGTCCAGATCGTCCAACATGCGAAAGAACTCAACCAGGACGGCGCCATCATCGAAGTCTCCTGGCGGCGGCAGGAATTCAACAACGGCGTCCGCGGCGGCGAGGAAGTCACGGGGCTGACGGCCATCCCCGAACTGGAATTCATCCGCCAGGTGACCCGCTTCCAAGACCCGAAGACCGGTCAGCTCCTCGAACCGCCGTTGCGCACGATGGAACGCGTCCGTCGCAGCGAATCACCTTACCCTGAGCTGCGGGCCTATCATCTCCAGGAATTCTTCCAGCTGGCTTCCGTCCGGCCGGACGTCTGGGGGCTGCTGTTCTCGCCTTCCGCGCAGCGCGACGCCGAACAGCTCCGTCGAATCACGCAAAACGACCTGCGGCCTTACGACTATCTGTTCAAGGACAAGTGGGCCCACGCGAAGGGCGACCTGCGCGCTTTCCTGGTCCGCCAGGGCGGACCCGGGTATGCCGAGGAAGCCCGCTTCTGGCGGGGGACTTTCGCCAACCTCCGCAGCCGCAGGCTCATCTTCGCCGGCATGGTCGGACGGGACGGCCGGCCGGCCCTGCGCGAGTCGATCAAAGGCTCCGCGCTCTACGGGCTGGATAACGAAGGCAAGGCGACGGTGCTCTTCCGCGTGACCGAAACGGGCGAGATCAGCCGCGTCGCCGACGCCGCCCCCCTGTCGCCTCTCCTGCGCTATCCTGGCACCGTGGCCGAAGCCGCCGCCGCCGCCGGCATACCGAGCGGGCTGCCGCCCCCCGAAGGCGGCTGGGAAACCCTGCTGCAAGGCCGCGACCTCTGAACCATGCCCCCTCCTGCCCATTTTCGTCTTCGCTGGAAAGGCGCCGTCACTGGTCCCTTCCCTCTGGCGCGCGTGAGCGAGATGCTGCGCGCAGGCGAGCTCAGCCTGCTGCACAACATCGAAGTGGACGGTCAGTGGCTGACGATCCGCGACTATTTCCGCATCATCGGCCTCACGCGGGCTCCTGCCGCCTTGCCCGCCGACGATTCCGGGAACGGCTTCGTCCCCCCTCCGCCTGGCGCCGAAGGCGTCCTCGAAGCGGTCCGACCGGTCGACACGCGGCAGCAAGCCGGCGAATCCTTGGAACGGGCGGTCCGCGAAGGCTACCTGTGGTGCGGATCGACCTTCCTCCTGCCGCCGCTCTTCGCCCTCGCCGTCTACGGTTGGCACGTCGTCGCGCCCGACGCTTCGCCGTTGTCGCTCTTTATCCTGCTGATCTTCACCACGGGTTCGGGCTGCTTCCTGCCCGTGGCCTTCGTTCGCCGCGTCGGACGGCAGCTCGAACTGGAAGGACTGGGCGAAATCCGCCAGACGCAGGCCAGCCTGGCCCTCGCCTTGGCCTCCCTCGGTTTCGTGCTCTGGCTTTGGTGCTTCTGGATACTGGTCCATCAGCGCCCTTGAACCCGCAATCGGCTTGACGAGGCCCGCGGGCTGGGGTGGACTGAAGGGACTCGGTCTTCGGTAGTGTAGCTCAGTTGGTTAGAGCGAGGGACTCATAAGCCCTAGGTCGGCAGTTCGATCCTGCCCACTACCACCACCGGGTAAGCCTTTTTAGGTCAGGCCTTCAAGATCGCCGACGCCGGGATGTCCAGGCCGTCTTTCCACAGCGCCTCGAGGGAGTAGCTGCGACGGGTGTCTTCCCGGAACACATGGAAGAGGACGTCGAAAGCGTCTACGACCGTCCAGCCGCTGTCGCGTTGGGACTCGGAACGGGACGAGACGCCGGCTTCGTCGAGCGCCTGCTCGAGCGCGATGCGCAAGGCCCGCAGGTGCGGCTCGGAAGTGCCGGTCGCGACGACGAGGAAGTCGGCGACGGAGGAGATCTGGCCCATCTCAAGGACCCGGATGTCGACCGCCTTCTTATCGTCGAGCGCGCGGACCGCGGCGACCAGATGCCCCGGGAACTTGGGCAGGACGACCAGCGGCTTGGCGGCGGCCTTCTCGCCCCGGCTCCTGGCCTTCGGCGCCGGCACGGCGGGCAGGATCCGGCGCGCGGGGCTCGCCGCCGGCTTGGCGGACTTGCCGACCGGCCGGACCTTGGCGGCGGGCTTACGGACGGCGGGCTTCTTGGTCTTCTTCTTGAGGGCGGACATGATCAGGCTCGGTAAAGGGAGCGGTCATCGATGTGGCGGGCGACCCCGAGGGGCAAGCCGTTTCGAGGCGAATCACCGCGTCGGAGGGCCTCGCGCAAGGCGGTGGAGGAGACCGGCACGGCCGGCGCCGTCAGCGCCGTCAGGCGGATGACCGCCGCGAGGGAAGCCGGCGGCGAGGCCGGGAGACCGTCGCGCGAAAGGACGGCGAATTCAAGCAGGCCGCAGAGTTCGACGACATCCTTCCATCGGTCGAGCCGGGCCAGCTGGTCGGCCCCAAGGATCCACACCCGGCGGGCGGAGGGAAACTCCTCCGCCAACTCGCGTGCGGTCTCGACGGACCAGCTCGTGCCGGCGCGACGGATCTCGCGCTCGTCCACCACGGCCCACGGATGATCCGCGAACGCGAGCCGGCACATCGCCGCGCGGTCGGCGGCGGAAGCGACGGGAGCACCCGACCGGAGGGGCGCCTGCCCCGCCGGGAGGATGCGGACCTCGTCCAAGCCGAGCTGGTCGTGCGCGGCCACGGCCGCGGCCACATGACCCGCATGCGGGGGATCGAAACTCCCACCCAGGATGCCCAAGGCGAACGGCATGCCGCATTACGCCCGGGCGCGCGAACCATGGCAACCCAAAGCAGGCTTGAGCCCGGACACTTGACCCGAGACACTGGGCTCATGGCGTCCGCCTCGCGCTTCCTCCCTCCCGGGTTCGACCCGGGACAGACCGTGGTCGTGATCGCCGGCAAAGGCCGCTACCCCTCCCTGCTCGCCGACTGCGCCCGCGAACGCGGCGCGACGGTCAAGTTGGTGTCCTTCGAAGGAGAGACCGACCCGGCGCTCGTCGCGACCTTCGCGCCGGCCGACCGCCGCGCGGTCCCCGTCGGCAAGCTCGGCCAGCTGCTCGACGCGTGGAAGGAACTCGGCGCCGGCGGCGCCGACCTCATCCGGGTGGGGGACGCCCGGGG
>JBJTAX010000226.1:0-7422 GCA_046091055.1 Verrucomicrobiota bacterium
GCAGGGGGTCGGCTTCACCATCGGCCTCGTCCTGCTCTCCCCGATCTTCTGGCTGATCCTCGCCTTCGGCTCCGCCCAGTATGTCGGCGACAAGCCGGCCCAGGGCGCCCCCGCCAGCCCGCTCATTCCCGCCAAATAGGCCGGCTCCGCCAAAAGCCCTTGCCTCCTCAGGCGAGGGCTGTGTTGTGTCCGCCACCGATGGCCGCCGCCGAATCCCAGTCCCTGAGCACCTACCTGCCGGTCCTCGTGCAGGTCGCCTTGGGCCTCTCGATCCCGGCCATCATCCTGGCCGCCAGCCACCTCTTCGGCCAGCGCGCCAAGGGCAACTACATCAAGGACAAGGCCTACGAATGCGGCCTGCCGATGGAAGGCAAGCCCCACCCGCGCTTCGCCGTGAAGTTCTACGTGACGGCGATGCTCTTCATCCTCTTCGACATCGAGGTGGTCTTCCTCGTGCCCTGGGCCCTGGTCTACCGCGAGTTCCTCGCCGCCGGCATCGCCATCACGGCCGCCACCGCGGTCTTCCTCGGCGTGCTCGTCCTCGGCCTGGCTTACGAGTTCAAGCGCGGCGCGCTGGAGTGGGAGAAATAAGCCGGTCCTGACGGGGCGGGGATTCTGGCTCGACTGAGGTCAGGTTGAATCGTAGTTTATTCAGCAATGAACCTCCCTACCGCCTCCCTCCTCGCCCAAGCCTCCGGCAACGACGAAGCCGTTACCGCCGCCATCATGGCCTTCGTGGCCGCCTTCGCTTTCGTCTTCATCGCCATCGCCGTCGTCGTGGTGGTCGGCATGTGGAAGACCTTCGAGAAGGCCGGCCAGCCCGGCTGGGCCGCGATCGTCCCGTTCTATAACCTGGTGGTCATGTTCCGCATCGGCGGCCAGTCCGGCTGGTTCGCCCTCGCCATCCTGCTCAACCTGATTCCCCTCATCGGAGGCCTGGCCTGGCTGGGCATCCTCATCTGGAACCATGTGAACATCAGCAAGCGCTTCGGTCATGGCGTCGGGTTCGCGATCGGCCTCGTGCTCCTATCCCCGATCTTCTGGCTCATCCTCGGCTTCGGTTCCTCGAAGTACCTCGCCGAGCAACCGGCCCAGGCCTGAGCACGGGCGTCCTCGCCAGACGAAATAGGGCGCCCAGTGGGCGCCCTTTTTCGTGGCTAGACGCGAAGCTCAGGGACCGCAGATGCCGCAGCCGCCGGGGAGTTCGCGGAAGAAATCGTGGCCTTTGTCGTCGACGAGGATGAACGCCGGGAAGTCGACGACTTCGATCTTCCAGACGGCTTCCATGCCGAGTTCGGGATAATCGATGACCTCGACCTTGCGGATGTTCTCCTGAGCGAGGATGGCGGCGGGTCCGCCGATGGAGCCGAGGTAGAAGCCGCCGTGCGCCTGGCAGGCTTTGGTGACGGCCTCGCCGCGGTTGCCCTTCGCGATCATGACGAGCGAGCCGCCGTGCTTCTGGAAGAGTTCGACGTAGCTGTCCATGCGGCCGGCGGTGGTCGGACCGAACGAACCGGAGGCCATCCCGACGGGCGTCTTGGCGGGGCCGGCGTAATAGACGGGATGGTCCTTGATGTACTGCGGCAGGCCTTCGCCCTTCTCGAGCCGCTCGCGGATCTTGGCGTGCGCGATGTCGCGGGCGACGACGAGCGTGCCGGTGAGCGCGAGGCGCGTGGTGACCGGATGCTTCGAGAGCTCGGCGCGGATGTCGGCCATCGGACGGTTCAGGTCGATCTTCACGACCTTCGTGGCGGCGGCATGCTTGCGCGCCTCGGCGGGAATGAAGCGTCCGGGGTCCGTCTCGAGCTGCTCGATCCAGATGCCGTCCTGGTCGATCTTGGCCTTGGCGTTGCGGTCGGCGGAACAGGAGACGGCGAGGCCGATCGGGCACGAGGCGCCGTGGCGCGGCAGGCGGACGACGCGGACGTCGAGCGCGAACCACTTGCCGCCGAACTGTGCGCCGATGCCGAGCTGGTGCGCGACCTTGAGGAGCTCGGCCTCGAGCGCGAGGTCGCGGAAGGCGCGGCCGTGCTCGTTGCCGGACGTCGGCAGCGCGTCGTAGTAATGGGTCGAGGCGAGCTTGACGGCCTTCATGGTCGCCTCGGCGGAGGTGCCGCCGATGACGAACGCGAGGTGGTACGGCGGGCAAGCGGCGGTGCCGAGCGACTGCATCTTCTCCGTGAGGAACTTGACGAGGGACTTCGGGTTCAGGACGGCCTTGGTCTCCTGGTAGAGGTAGCACTTGTTGGCCGAACCGCCGCCCTTGGCGACGAAGAGGAACTCGAACTTCGAGCCTTTGACGGCGGCGATGTCGATCTGCGCGGGGAGGTTGGTGCCGGTGTTCTTCTCCGTGTAGAGGTCGAGCGGCGCGAGCTGCGAGTAGCGCAGGTTGTTCTGCGCGTAGGCCTGGTAGACGCCGAGCGAGAGCGCTTCGGCGTCGTCGCCGCCGGTCCAGACCTGCTGGCCCTTCTTGGCGGTGACCTGCGCGGTGCCGGTGTCCTGACAGAACGGCAGCACGCCCTTCGCGGCGACCTCGGCGTTGCGCAGCATGGCGAGCGCGACGGCGCGGTCGTTGTCGCTGGCTTCCGGGTCGGCGAGGATCGCGGCCACCTGCTCGAGATGCCCGGTGCGTAGGTAGAAGTTGATGTCGTGCAGCGCCTGGTTGGCCAGGAGCGTCAGGCCCTCGGGCGCGACCTTGAGGATCGGCTGGCCTTCGAACTCGGCGACGGAGACGTGCTCCTTGGTCAGCAGGCGATACTTCGTGGTATCGTCGCCCAGCGGAAAGGGATCCTGGTAATGGAAGGGAGAGGCCATCGCCGTCACCATACGGGACGCCCACCCGCCCGCAAACGGAAACAGGTCAGCGCGCGGGCATCCGCGCCGGCGCGCCGATCCGCACGCCGCCGAGGACGGCGCCGAGGACGGCGCCATCGGCGAGGTCGTCCGACACCAAGGCCAGGCCGACGGCGCCGGCCGCGGAACGCACCGTACCGACCACCTTGCCCTCCGCGGACTTCAGTTCCTGTCCGACGGACACGGGACCTTCCACGCGACGCAGGATGCGACGCAGCGAGCCCATCGACTGGATGCGCGCCATGACCTCCTGGCCGAGATAACAGCCCTTGGTGTAGCTGACCCAAGCGTCGAGACCGCACTCCTGCGGGAACTCATTGGCACCGCAATCAGCCGGCACCGACGGCACGCCGGCCGCGATGCGGGCGGAGTCCAGTTCGGCGAGGCCGCCCAGCTCTCCCGGCGCGAAGGATCCCGCGGGCGTGAGCACGTCCCAGGCTGGGACGCCGAAGCGACAGGTCGGAAAAAGTTTCGCGTCGGCGAGCGCCGGCTCCGCGCCCCAAGCGACGTAACGCTGCCATCGGGCGGTTTCGTCCGTCGCGACGACTTCGTCGGCGATGACGTTCGCCGTCACGATCGCGATGAGCGCG
This sequence comes from Verrucomicrobiota bacterium, assembly GCA_046091055.1. Lineage (GTDB taxonomy): Bacteria > Verrucomicrobiota > Verrucomicrobiia > Opitutales > UBA953 > UBA953. The sequence goes on from JBJTAX010000226.1 coordinate 3,444, forward strand.
TCCGCCGCGAGATGCGGGCAGAGCAGCAGGAACGAGCCGTCGGCTTCCTTCGCCACGACCGTGTGCGCGAGCACCCGGCCCTTGCGGTTGAGCCAGAGGGCGTCGGCGACGGCGACGCCGCGCAGGTCCGCCGTGCACTGACCCTGCAGGAAAGCCGCCGCGTCTTCGCCCGTGATACGGACTACCGCGGTGTGAGCTGGAGCGAAGCGCACGGACATCAGACAAGCAACGCCCAGAGCCGGGAGACGGCCTGCAAAGCCAGGTTCGCGTAGATGGCGGCCATCACGTCATCGAGCACGATACCGAAACCTCCGGGCAGCTTTTCGAGCGCCTTGATGCCGAAAGGCTTCGTGATATCGAAGAGGCGGAAGAACAGGAAGCCGAGCAGGACGAAGACGAACGAAGTCGCCCCGCCGTAGACGTGAGGATTGAAGAGGAAGACCAGCGGCATCGCGGCGAACTCGTCGAGGATGACCTCGGACGGATCCTTCTTCCCGATGAACGCGGCGGCCACGCCGCACAGCAGGATCGCGGTCAGGACGACGAGCGCGTCGAACGCCAGCTCGTGCTCCCAGCCCTTGGCGTGCGCGAGACGAACCACCAAGGCCCACCACAGCAGGCCCGCCGCGGAGCCCCACGTGCCCGGCGCCTTGAGGCGGCCGAGCGGACCGAGCGTCGCGATCTGGACGATCATGAGGCCAGGCCGGGCAGGTGCCGGCGATGCCGGATGAGGTAGCTGAGGCCCGAGAACACGGTCAGCACGACGGACAGCCAGAACAAGGCCATGATGATGGCTTCCCAGCGCTGATGCCATGCGGCCGAGAGCTTCCAGTGTGACTCGTACGCGCGCAGGCCGATGAGGTGGCCGATGGCCAGGATCTGCAGGAACGTCTTGATCTTGCCGAGGCCCTCGGCCTCGAGGACCTGGCCCGAGGCGGCGGCGACCAGGCGGAGGCCGGTGATCAGGAATTCACGGATGACGATGAGCATCACGCCGAAGGACGTGTAGAGCACCGTCGAAGCATCCGGCGACAGCGGCTCGCCCGCGTCGCTCCAACGCGTGACCGGCAGGCAGTCGACCGCGGCGAGGCCGATGAGCAGGCCGAGGATGAAGATCTTGTCGACCAGGGCGTCCATCAGGCGGCCGAAATCGGTCACGGCGTCCAGCTTGCGGGCGATCCAGCCGTCGAAGATGTCCGTCAGGGCCGCGAGGATGAACAGGGCGAGCGCGGCGCTGGCCCAAGGGCCGGCCCAATAGGTCCAGACCGTGATCAGGAAGATGGCCGGCAGTCGGGCCGCGGTCAGGATATTAGGGAGATGCCGAAGAAAACGCATGCGGGCTTGCGGAAAGGATGTTCCCGACCGAGAGTGAGCCGCAACAGGAAAACGATGTCCCGACCCGCCCGCATCGCCGTCTACCCCGGCACCTTCGACCCGATCACGATGGGGCATCTCGACGTCCTACGCCGGGCCTCGCGACTCTTCGACCGCGTCATCGTCGCCGTCGCACCGAGCGACAGCAAGCATCCCTGGTTCTCCGTCGAGGAACGACTCGACATGGCCCGCGAAGCCTGCCGCGGCCTGCGCAACGTCAAGGTCCTCGAGCTCGCAGGCCTCACCGTCGAGTTCGCCCGCCGGCACAAGGCCGCCGCGATCATCCGCGGCCTCCGCAAATTCAGCGATTTCGAGTTCGAATTCGACCTCGCCCACGCCAACCGGCTGATGGCCCCGGAGATCGAGACCGTGATCCTGATGCCCAGCCAGGACCAGTTCGTGACGTCCTCCAGCTTCGTGAAGGACATCGCGCGGCACAAGCTCTCGCAGGCCGCGGCCTTCGTCCCCCGCTGCGTCCTGCCCCGCCTCCGGCGCCGGCTGGCCGAAAAGGCCTGAAAAGCTGCCCGCCTCCGATGTTGACCGTGGGGGGTAGTTCTATTTGCTCGGCCCTTCCCCCCGCGGCGTCCGCCGACCCGGGGCCTCCCTTCCTTTCATACCAACCATGGACATCAAAATCCAAGAAACCAACCCGACCCGCCGCTCCGTCACCGTGACGGTCCCCGCCGCGACCGTCGCCGCCGCCGAGAAGGAAGTCGTCAAGGGCTTCGCCCGCGAGGCCGCCCTGCCGGGTTTCCGTCCGGGCAAGGCGCCGGAAGCCATCGTGCGCCAGAAGTACGGCAAGCAGATCGCCGACGAGGTCAGCCAGCGCCTCCTCTCCCAGGGGTATGAGCGCATCCAGCAGGAGAAAGGCTTCAGCATCTACACCGTCGCCGACGTCCAGAAGGAAGCCGGCGCCGGCGCCGACGCGGTCTTCCGTTACGAAGTCGACGTCGTGCCCGAGTTCAAGACCCCCGACTGGAAAGCCGTGAAGGTCCCGGCCGAGTCCGTCACCGTCACCGAAGCCGACATCGACCAGCATCTCCAGAAGATCCTCGAGCAGCGCGCCCGCTACGAGAAGACCGAGGACGCCGCCGCCAAAGGCGACTACGTCCGCATCGGCTACGTCGGCACCGTCGACGGCAAGCCCGTCAGCGAGCTCGACGCCGAGGCGAAGTCCTACGGCAGCGCCGAATCCACCTGGGAGGAAGCCGGGGCCGAAGGCGCCGCCGTCGCCGTCCCCGCCATCGCCCAGGCCGTGATCGGCCTCAAGGCCGGCGGAACCGCGCAGACAGAATACGTCTTCCCAGCAACGCATGAGCGCGAAGCCCTCCGCGGCAAGAAGGTCGCCTACGCGATCACCGCCAGCGAGGTCCGCCGCAAGCAGCTGCCCGTCGTCGACGAGGCCTTCTGCAAGGGCGTCGGCGTGAAGGACGCCGAAGAACTCCGCGCCCAGCTCCGCAAGGGCCTCGAAGGCTCCAAGCAGCAGGCCGCCGAGACCGCCCGCCGCGAGAAGGCCGTCGACGCCCTCCTCGCCGGCCAGGACTTTCCCCTGCCGGAATCCGCCGTGCTCTCCGTCGCCCAGGGCCTCTTCTACCAGTACGCCGAGATGCGCCTGCGCAGCGGCACCCGCCCCGAGGAGCTCGAGACCCAGCGCGACGACATCCTCGCCGAGGCCAAGAAGGCCGCCGCCCTCCGCGTCCGCGCCCAGTTCGTGCTCTCCCGCATCGCCGAGGAGCTCAAGCTCGAGGTGTCCCGCGAAGAGCTCGGCGCCGCGATCATGCAAGCCGCCCAGGCCACCCAGACCCAGCCCGAGAAGCTGGTCAAGGACCGCCGGCGCCTCGCCGAACTCCGCCGCGACACCCTCCTCAACAAGGCCCTCGACGCCGTCCTCGCCGGCGGAGTCGCCGCCTGAGGTTGAGATTTCGCCCGTTCCGGGCACAGTCCTTCCCGCACCCCTCATGTCCTACATCATTCCTAACGTCGTGGAACGCGACGCCCGCGGCGAGCGAGCCTGGGACATCTACAGCCGCCTGCTCAAGGACCGCATCATCTTCATCGGCTCGCCGATCTACGACGAGGTCGCCAACGCGGTCATCGCCCAGCTGCTGTTCCTGCAGATGGAGGACCCGAAGAAGGACATCTCGATCTACATCAACTCGCCGGGCGGCTCCATCACCGCCGGCATGGCCATCTACGACACGATGAACTTCCTGTCGTGCGAGGTGAACACCTACTGCATCGGCCTCTCGGCCAGCATGGCCACGGTGCTCCTCGCCGCCGGCACCAAGGGCAAGCGCCACGCGCTCCCGAACTGCCGCGTGATGATCCACCAGCCCAGCGGCGGCGCCACCGGCCAGACGTCGGACATCTCGATCGCCGCGAAGGAGATCCTCCGCTGGCGCGACACGCTCAACCACGTCCTCGCCAAGCACAGCGGCAAGACCGTCGAGGACCTGCAGCGCGACTCCGACCGCGACTTCTACATGACGGCCGAGCAGGCCAAGGCCTACGGCCTCGTCGACCACGTCGTGCTGCCCAAGCCGGGCCGCGCCTAAGCCCATGGCCGGCGACCGCGCCGAGAGCTGCTCCTTCTGCGGCAAGCCGG
>JBJTAX010000227.1:0-3090 GCA_046091055.1 Verrucomicrobiota bacterium
CATGCGCTTACGCGCGCCCCCGCGAGGGCAGCACGACGAGGTCGCCGAGGCCGTCGGCCTTCGCCTGCGCGGCCGTCATGTAGAAGTCGCGGTCCGAGTCGCGCAGCAGGGCCTCGCCAAGCACAGCGGCAAGACCGTCGAGGACCTGCAGCGCGACTCCGACCGCGACTTCTACATGACGGCCGAGCAGGCCAAGGACTACGGCCTCGTCGACCACGTCGTGCTGCCCAAGCCGGGCCGCGCCTAAGCCCATGGCCGGCGACCGCGCCGAGAGCTGCTCCTTCTGCGGCAAGCCGGCCGCCCAGGCCGGCAAGCTGATCGCCGGGCCCGGCGGCGTCGGCATCTGCGACGCCTGCGTCGGCACCTGCGGACGCCTCCTCGAACGCGAGAAAGGCCGCGACGGCAAGCCGTCGGCCGCCCCCGCCGGCGGCCCCGCGCTGCAGGAAGCCCCGGCCAAGGCCCCGCTCGCCCCGATCAGGCAGATCCCGCCCACGCAGCTGCGTCTCGAGCTCGACGCCCACGTCATCGGTCAGGCCCACGCGAAGAAGGTCCTCTCGGTCGCGGTCTTCAACCACTACAAGCGCCTCAACGACCGCCTCGCGAAGGCTCCCGCCGCCCAGGCCGGCGACCTCGCCGACGTCGAGCTCGACAAGAGCAACGTGCTGCTCATCGGCCCGACGGGCACCGGCAAGACGCTCCTCGCCCGCTCCCTCGCGCGCATGCTCGACGTGCCGTTCGCCATCGCCGACGCCACGACCCTCACCGAGGCCGGCTACGTCGGCGACGACGTCGAGACGGTGATCCTCCGCCTCCTGCAGGCCGCCGACATGGACGTCGGGCGCGCCCAGCGCGGCATCGTCTTCATCGACGAGATCGACAAGATCGGCCGCAAGTCCGACTCGGCCTCGATCACCCGCGACGTCTCGGGCGAAGGCGTCCAGCAGGCCCTCCTGAAGCTGCTCGAAGGCACGGTCTGCAACGTCCCGCCCGCCGGCGGGCGCAAGCACCCGGAGCAGCAGTGCATCCGCGTCGACACGTCCGACATCCTCTTCGTCTGCGGCGGCGCCTTCGTCGGACTCGACCGCATCATCGCCCGCCGCGGCGGCGCGAAATCCCTCGGCTTCGTCCCTCCGCGCAACGACGCCCCTTCCCTCTCGGCCGAGCAGATCGTCGCCGGCCTCCAGCCCGAGGACCTCTTCTCCTGCGGGATGATCCCGGAGTTCGTCGGCCGCCTGCCCGTCATCTCCGTCCTCGAGCCCCTCGACCGCGAGGCCCTCATCCGCATCCTGACCGAGCCGCGCAACGCCGCGACGAAGCAGTACCGCAAGCTCTTCGCCCTCTCGGGCATGTCCCTCGAGTTCACCCGCGAATCCCTCGAGGCCGCCGCCGACAAGGCCCTCGCCCTCGGCACCGGCGCCCGCGGCCTGCGCTCCGTCCTCGAAGGCGTGCTGCTCGACACGACGTACGCGCTGCCCGAGGCCGCCCCCGGCTCGAAGTTCACGGTGACGGCCGAGGCCATCCGCGGCGAACAGCCGGTGACCGTCGCGGCGCCCAAGAAGAAGGCTTCCTGATCCCCATGCTCGCCTACCCGGCCATCGACATCCGCGGCGGTCGCTGCGTCCGCCTCAGCCAGGGACGCGACGACGCCCGCACCGACTATTACAAGGATCCGGTCGAACCGGCCGTCGTCTTCGCCCAGGCCGGCGCGGCGTGGATCCACGTCGTCGACCTCGACGGCGCCTTCGGCGGCGCCCCGCTCAACCTCCCGACGCTCCGGCGCATCGCCGCGCTCGGCCCGAAGGTCCAGTTCGGCGGCGGCATGCGCGACCGCGCGACCGCCGAGGCCGCCTACGAGGCCGGCGCCAGCCGCGTCGTCATCGGCACGCGCGCCGCGACCGACCCGGCCTTCCTCCGCGAGATGGCCAAGGCCCACGGCCCCCGCCTCGCCGTCGGCATCGACGCCAAGGACGGCCTCGTCGCCGTCAAGGGCTGGACGGCCGTCACGGCCCTCAAGGCCACGGCCTTCGCGCGGGAAGCCGGCGAGCTCGGCGTCTCGACGGTGATCTACACCGACATCGCCACCGACGGCATGCTGACCGGCCCCAACTGGCAGGCCCTCGAGGAAGTCCTCAAGGCCTGCCCCTGCGGCGTCATCGCCTCCGGCGGCGTGTCCGGCGTCGAAGACGTCGCCCGCCTCGCCGCGCTGGCCAAGGCCTACCCGAACCTGGTCGGCGCCATCGTCGGCAAGGCCCTCTACGAAGGCCGCTGCGACGTGGCGGGCCTGCTCAAGGCGACCGGCGAACGCTGAGGCCCGCGGCGCCCTTCCGGTGCTTGCCATCAGGTCGCGCCGTCCCAACATCCGGGCTCCGATGGCCTTTTCCCGCCGCTTCTCCGCCCTAGGCGCGACGTTCCTCGTCGCCACCGCGTCAGCCATGGCCGCCGAACCGTCCCTGACCTTGGCGGAAGTCATCGCCAAAGCCCGCGCCGCGGCCGCCGTCGAACCCGGGGCCGTGGAGAAGGTCCGCTCGCTGCGCCTGGAGTTCACGACCGTCGAAGACAAGGCCGGGGGGCCGACCCTCATCACGCTCACCCTTGCCGCCCCCGGCCTGCGTCATCAGGAATCCGCCGACGCCGGCAGACGGTCGTCCTCCGTCGTCTGCGCCGGCCGCCTCGAAGGCTGGACGACCCGCCGCGAAGACCCGCTCGCGCGACGCGAGGTCCGGCCGGTGACCTACGAGGAGTTCCGCAAGCTGCGCGACATGGCGCGCGACGACCTGTCGTTCTTCGCCGCGCCCCCCGCCGGCGAAGGCACGGCCGAGTACAAGGGCCTTACGTCGGTCGACGACGTCCCGACCCATGCGATCCACTACGCCTACGCCAGCGGCTTCCGGATCACCCGCCACTTCGACGCGCGGACGTTCGCGCTGGTGGCCTCCGACCAGCTCACGCCCGCGGGCGAGCTCCTGCGGCAGAAAGTGAGCTCGTTCCTGGAGTCCGGGGGCGTGCGTTTCGCCGCCAAGGAGGTCGTCGCCATCGAAGGCCGCAAGGTCGGCGAGGTGAGCTACGAACGCGTGACGGTCAACCCCGAGG
>JBJTAX010000228.1:0-3718 GCA_046091055.1 Verrucomicrobiota bacterium
GGGAGGTCCGGGACGCGCCGCCTTCGGCGGCCTCAGGTCCGGAGCGGATCCGGTCCACGGCCGCCTGGAGTTTTTCGGAGAGATCCGAACGGACGTCGTTCAGCGAGCCGGTCACGTTGAGGCCCGGGCCGTCGGTGAAGCCGTCGGCGGGCGAAGGTCCGGCGCCGAAGCCGAGCACTTGGAAGCATTCGGCGAACTCGCCGGCGCCGCGCAGCTGAGTCGTGAAATCCATCGGCCAGTCGGCGAAGCCGAGGCGGGGGTCGACCCGGATGCCGCCCTTGGCCGCAAGTTGCAACGCGGGGCTGCGGATGTCGGCCACGTCGAGGCGGATCGTGCCGGAGGCGAGGCGCGCCGCCTTGATCGTCGCGGAAGTGTAGGCGAAATCCGCCACCGCTTTCTGGAGCTTCGCCGCGGCCGTCATCGCCGCGCCGATCTTGGCCACCTTGGCGCCTTCCTTGTTGTTGGCGATCGCGCCGCCTAGGATCGCGAGTGCGCCGAGGAATTCCGTCGTCTCCGCCGTCTTGCTCGCGGAGAGCGCGAGGGCGCTGTTCTTGTCGCCGAAGGCGCGCAGGCGGCCGCCTTTGGATTCCAGCGTCGTCTCGACCTGCAAGCGTCCCGGCAGTTCGCCGGGCGTGCCCGCGATGCTCGTCAGGGTCGCCGTGACGTCGGCCTTGCCCTCCACGAAGTCTTTCATCGCCGGCACGGCCGGCGCGACGGCTCCGAAGTCGAACTGCTTAAGCCCCGCCGTCGCGGAAAGCGAATAGGGTCCTTGGTGCAGCCCCGGCACGAAGCTCAGCTCGCCGCGCCCGCTGAGTTCGCCCTCGGCGACCTTGCCTCCGAGCTGCGTCAGGCGCACCGAACGTTCGTCGGCTTCGGCATGGAGGACGACCTGCCGGGCGCGGACGCCATAGGCCTTGGCGGTACCGACGGTGAGTCGCAGCGAGCCCGCGTGGCCGGCCCAGAAGGGGGCGCGGTCCGGCGCCGGCGTAGGCACGGCCACGGGCGTCTCGGCGACGATCTCCTCCGACTTCGGGAGCAGCGAGAGCACGTCGTCGACGTCGACGTTGTCGACGGTGACCTTGGCCTGCCAGTCGGTCTTCGTCCCGGTCGTGCGCTGCGTGAGGGTGAACTTGCCGGCGCTGGTGTGCGCGGCCTGCAGGCGGAAGCCGCCCTCGGCGTCGAGCCCGTCCGGCTTGGGCGCGTAACGACCGGTGACGGTCGCCTGCGCGATGCGGCCTTCGCTCTGACGTAGGCCGACGTCGCTGACTTCCAGGGAGACTTTGATCTCGCCGTCCTGCGCGCGATCGGCGCTGGCGCGGTAACGGCCGCCGGTGACGATGCCCAGCGGGCCCGCGAAAGGTTGTTCGGCCAAGGCGCCGAGGTCGCCCTGCAGGCGGAGCGTCGTGCCGGCTTCGCCGAGCCCGACCTTGATGTCCCCTTCGGCGAGGACGCGGTTCTGGTTCTTCAGCGAGGCTTGGTTGAAGCCGATCAGCGTGGACTTCTCGCCGATGAGGAGATCGAGGCTGGCGGCGAGGTCACATTCTTTGACCCACGCCTTGCCGGCCCAGGAGGCACTCGTCCGGGCGAAGGCGAGCGGCGCACCTTCCGTGCGGACGAAGAGGCCCTCCCGGCTGAAGCCTGCGACGAGGTCGGCGCGGGTGAGGTCGCCGGACAGCTTGAGTCCCGGGACCACGGCGGCGAGGGATTCGAGCGGAAGGTCGCGCGCGGTGGCTTCGACCAGCACGCCGGTCGGGCGTGCGCCGGCCGTCGGCAGGGGTTGGCGCAGTTTCAGGGCGAGCAGGTTGCGGCCCTCGCGGAAGATGCGCGCTTCGGCGGAAGCGACGACCGGGGCTTGGCTGGCGGCGCGTTCCACGGCGGCCTTCGCGCTGATGCGGATGCCTTTGAGTTTGTCTACCGGGAGGTCTTCCCAATTCGGCTGCGAGGCGAGCTCGACGATGCCCACGTCGATGTCCGCGAGCGCGGTCCAGGCACCGTCGGCGCCAGGCCGGAGCGTGAGGCGTCCGCCCGCGATCTCGCCGGCGGCGCAGCGCACGCTGAAGGGACCCAGGGCGATCGTCCCGTCGGCGGAACTCACGGGGAGTTCAGCGTCGATGCCGCGCATCAGGGGCTTGCCCGCTTGCTCGAGGGTGATGCCGCGCAGGCTGTGCGTGCGCACGCTGCGCACGGCGGGCTGTCCGTCCTTGAAGGACACCGAGGCTTCGCCGGTCGCTGGACCGGCGGGCGCGATCACGTCCGCGGACGCGAGGAAAGGATTCAGCGCGACGAGGTCGGCGTCGTCGGCGGCGATGGTCACGGTCGCCTCATCGGCGTTGACCGGCAGGAGGCCGCCTTTCCAGGTGAGGGTCTGCGGGATGGCGATTTTCACGCCGTGGCCCGCGATGGTCAGGCTTTTCACCGCGAAGCCCGCGTCGGTGCTCTGCGCGTTCGCCGCGAGCCGCCATTCGGAGCGTCCGCCCTTGGGCAGGCGCGGCGAGAATCGGCTCAGGTCCGCCCAGAGCGCCTTCAGGTCGACGTCGGCCTGCCAGCGAGCGCCTTCCAGTTCCCCTTTGGCGCCGCCGGTGATGCGGACGTCAGGGAGCTGCTGGCTGAGGATGCCGAAGCGGGAGGGGTCGACGTCTAGGTCGGCGGCGACCGAGGTGCGTCCAGCGAGATGCTCGCCACGGAGTTTCACCGCAGGACGTCCGGCGGAGTCGTTCATCGTGCCCGTGAAAGTGACGCCGGGCTTTCCGGGGACGGAAGCCGCGTCCAGGATGAAGCCGACGGAACCGACGGCGGCCGGACTGGCGTCCTTCGCCGCGAGCTCCATGCGGAGCGTCGCGAGATCGTCGAAGAGCGCGTCGAGCGTGACGCCTTCGGCGCCGAGTGGACGACGGAACGAAGCCTTCAGGGAGACCTCGCCGCGCGGATCGGTGGTCTGCTTGCCGACGACGAAGCCGGGCCAGGCGACGCCGGCGCGGAGATCGGCCTGACCGCGGGAATCGAACGCATCACCGCGGACGCTGAAGCGTAGCAGCGTGCCGTCGGCCAGCCGGACGCGTCCCGTCGCGGCATAAGGTCCGAGGACGAAAGGCGGCAACGTGGTCTTCGTCGCCGTCTCGGCGGGAGCAGCCTCCGGCCGGGTGGCGGGACGTCGCGTGCTCAGGTCGACGTCGATCGTCTTCAGCTCGAGGCTGCGCAGCGCGTAGGTGCCCCCGATGATGGCGAAGAGGTCGGCTTCGCCTTTGAGCGAGGCCGCGGAGACCTTGGTGCCGTCGGCGAGCACGAGGTCGATGCCCTCGGCGGAGAATTTTCCGTCGAGGGACGCTTCGATGCGGACGATTCCGCCCTTGATGACGGCGTCGGCGAGCAGGCCTTTGACACGGGCGCCGAGGGGTTCAGGACGGAGCTGGGATTCGATCCAGAAAAGGGTGGCTCCGACAGCGACGGCGAGGAGGCCGACGCTCCAGAAGGTGATGCGGAGAGCGCGGGACAGGGGAGGCGAGCAGTCATCTTGCCCGCCCGCCCGGAGCGGGCAACAAAAAGCCCGGTGGAATCGCTTCCACCAGGCTGAAAACCCGACGTTCGTCCGCCGCTTAGGCCTGCGGGGCCTGGCCGCCCGGGGACGGCTTGGGCTTGGTGGCCTGGCCGTCGGCGCGCTTGCGGCGCAGGTAGGCGGGCTTCTTCGCCTCGATATCTTCGTCCATCCGCATGCTGTAAC
>JBJTAX010000229.1:0-7331 GCA_046091055.1 Verrucomicrobiota bacterium
GCCTACAAACCCCTCATAACACCCTCCGCACTCCGGCGGACGTTTACTTTTCTGCTATTACCTCCCCCTAACCCTAGCCCCCGCCCTGGCCCTAAACGCCTCCCCTCTTGCCCTTCGGCCCATTTTCCTAACACTGCGGGAACCCCAGAGTCTACCCAAGGTCACCACCCTATGGATTCGTCCCCTATCCGCCTAATTTCGCTCCTCGGCGCCGCCGTGCTGGCCGCCGCCCCGGCCGCCCGTGCCGCCGACGCCTTGCCCGAGGACGTCCGCTTCCAAACCGAGACGCTGCTCACCGGCCTGCCGCAGCCGATGCACCTCGAGTTCGCGGCCGACGGCCGCCTCTGGTTCAACGAATACGGCGGCGCCCTCAAGGTCTACGACCCGAAGACCAAGCGCGTGAAGCTCGTCGCGGAGATGGAGATCTTCAAGACGCAGGAGAACGGCTTCCTCGCCTTCGCCCTAGACCCGAAGTTCGCGCAGAACGGCTGGATCTACCTGATCTACTCGCCCGTCGGCTTCGAAGGCCAATACCTCTCCCGCTTCCAGGTGAAGGACGACCAGCTCGTCGCCGGCAGCGAGAAGCTGATCCTGAAATATGAAGAGCAGCGCCTGCAGTGCTGCCACCACGGCGCGACCCTGAAGTTCGGCCCCGACGGCTGCCTGTATTTCTCGACCGGCGACAACACCAGCCCGTTCGGCGACAGCAAGGGCTACGCCCCGCTCGACCAACGCCCCGACAAGGAGCCGTGGGACGGCCAGCGCACTTCCGCCAACACCAATACCCTCGTCGGCAAGGTGAACCGCATCCGCGTGCATGACGACGCGACCTACAGCATCCCCGAAGGCAACCTCTTCAAGCCCGGCACGCCCAAGACTCGCCCCGAGATCTTCGCGATGGGCACGCGCAATCCGTGGCGCCTGAGCATCGACCCGAAGACCGGCTACGTCTACTGGGGCGAAGTCGGCCCCGACGCGCGCGTCGACGGCCCCCCCGGTTGCCGCGGGTACGACGAGATCAACCAGGCGAAGAATGCCGGCAACATCGGCTACCCGCTCTTCGTCGGCCAGAACTTCCCCTACGCCGAATACGACTACGCGACCGAGAAGGTCGGCGCGCTGTTCGACCCGAAGGCCCCGCTCAACAAGAGCCGCAACAACACCGGCCTCGTCGAACTCCCGCCCGCCGTCCCGGCCTTCCTCTACTGGCCTTACGCGGTCTCCGAACAGTGGCCGGAACTCGGCGAAGGCGGCCGCACCGCCTGCGCGGGCCCGGTGTTCTACTGGCAGGAGTCCTACGAGCAGACCAACGGCTTCCCGAAGCACTTCGACCGCTCCCTGCTCTTCTGGGACTGGCAGCGTCCGTTCATCAAGTGGGCCCGCCTCGACGCGAACTCCGACCTCCAGCGGCTCGAAGCCTTCGCGCCCACTACCTTCGTGGCCGCGAACACCGACGAACAGCGCAAGAAGCAGCAGGCCCTCATCGACAACGGCGCGACGATCCTTCGTCGCCCGGTCGACGCGACCTTCGGTCCCGACGGTTGCCTCTACTTGCTCGACTACGGCGACACCTGGGGCGCCAACCCGGACTCGGCCCTGCTGAAGATCTCTTACGTGCGCGGCAACCTCCAGCCGATCGCCAAACTCGCCGTCTCGACCCCGGCCGGTCCGACGCCGCTCAAGACCACGCTCACCGCCAAGGGCTCGCGTGACCTCGACGGCGGCAAGCTCAGCTACGCCTGGAAACTGCAGCCTGGTGACAAGAAGCTCGGCGAAGGCGAAGAACTCGCCGTCACCCTCGACACCGCCGGCAACGTCAACGACGAACTCACCGTCACCGACGGCCAAGGCGGCTCCGTGACGCGCACGACCCCCGTCGTCGTCGGCAACACCATGCCGACCGTACGCTTCCTCGCCCCGCAGGACGGCGACTTCGTCACGCCCGGCAAGCCGCTCGACTTCAAGGTTGCCGCCCAGGACGCCGAAGACGGCGCCTCCGAGGCCAAGCCCGCCGAATTCGCCGCGCGCACCCTGGTGACCTCCGCCTTCCTTCCCGCCGACGGCAAGGTCGCGGCGGTCGACCCCGGACTGTCCCTCATGCGGCAGAGCGACTGCTTCAACTGCCACGCCGTGGAGACCCAGCTCGTCGGACCGTCGTTCGTCGCCATCGCCGACAAGTCTCGCAAGCAACCCGGCGCCGACGACCTCCTCAACCAGAAGGTCCGCCTCGGCGGCAGCGGCGTCTGGGGTCAGGTCCCGATGCTCGCCCACCCGCAGCACACCGAGGACGAGGTCGCCATCATGCTCCGCTGGATGCTGGCCCTCGAGGCAGGCAAGGGCGGCCCGACCCTCACCCGCGGCCTCGAAGGCCAGCTGACCGCGCCGAAGGACAACAAGCCCGGCACCCTGCTCCTTGAAGCCGGCGTCGCCGGACCGCTGACGGGCAAGGGCGTCGTCCGCCTCCGCCACCGTCGCGTCGAAGCCGAGACCGCCGAGATCACCGGCGGTAAGAATACCGGCAAGGCTGTCGGCTCCACCCAGCACGGCGGCACGCTTAAGTTCGCCAACCTCAACCTGGGCGACACCAAGCAAATCCGCGTCAACGCCTCCGCCGGCGGCGGCGCCAAGGGCAGCCAGATCGAGGTCCGCCTCGATTCGCCGACCGGTCCGATCGTCGCCACCGTCGAAATCGCCCACACGGGCGACTGGAGCAAGTTCATGGAGAACAAGGCCAAGCTCACGCCCACGCCCGGCCGACATGACGTCTACCTCGTTCTGACCAACCCCAAGAAGGGCGGCGGACTCATGAACGTGGACTGGATCCAGTTTGACCGGTAAGCCGCCAGACAAGAGGGCCCGTTGACCGGAGGGCCTTAGGGGGACCGTCCGCCGCATGGTGGACACAAGGTAGGGGCACGGCTACGCCGTGCCCGGGCGTGACGCAGTCCCGCCCCGACCCGAGGCCACCATGCGGCGGCGTTCACCCGAATCTGCTCTCGCCTGCCGTGACGCGGCCGTCAGGATCACCTTCCTCTTTTTATTTCCGCCACGTGTCCGCCGAATCCGCCGACCAGAAAGACAAGCCGCTCGACCCGTTCGACCCTGAGGTCATCGCCCGCGCCAACCGCGCGATCCTGGTCGGCCTGCAGCGCCCGGAGGACACCGAAGAAGAGGCCCAGCTCCTGCTCGACGAACTCCACGAACTCGTGGGCAACGTCGGCGTCGAGATCCGCGGCTCGATCATCGCCAAACTGCGGGAAGAGAACCCGCGCACGCTCGTCGGTTCCGGCAAGCTGGAGGAGATCGCCCAGCTGGCCCGCGACAAGGAATGCGGCCTGATCAGCTTCGACGACGAGCTGACGCCCGCGCAGCAGCGCAACTGGGAGAAGGACGCCAAACTGCGCGCCATCGACCGCCAGGAGATCATCCTCGATATCTTCATCACCCGCGCGAAGACGCGCGAGGCCGTGCTCCCGGTCGAGCTCGCCGCGCTGCAGCAGATGCTGCCGCGCCTGAAGCGCCTCTGGGCGCACCTCGACCGCCAGCGGGGCGGCGGCACGCAGCAGCGCGACGCCGGCGAGACCCAGCTGGAGATGGACCAGCGCAAGATCCGCGACAAGATCGCCAAGGTCCGCCGCGACCTCGCGGAAGTCGTGGCCCAGCGCGCCACCCAGCGCAAGCAGCGCTAGCGCGTCCCGCTCCCGACCTTCTCGATCGTCGGCTACACCAACGCCGGCAAGTCCTCGCTGCTCAACAAGCTCACCGGCTCCGAGGTGCTCGCGGCCAACAAGCTCTTCGCCACGCTCGACCCGACCACCCGCCGCCTCGCCCTGCCCTCCGGCCGGGCGTTGCTCCTGACCGACACCGTCGGCTTCGTGCGCCGCCTGCCCCACCGGCTGGTCGAGGCGTTCAAGGCCACGCTCGAGGAAGCCGTCCAGGCCGACTTCCTCGTCCACGTCATCGACCTCGGCTCACCCGAACGCGACAAGCACGCCGAGACGACCCTGCAGGTCCTGACCGAAATCGGCGCCGGCGACCGCCCGGTGATCACCGTGCTCAACAAGGCCGACCTCTGCGACGAGGTCGAACGCGCTCAGGCTCTGGCCGCCTATCCGGACGCCAAGCTGATCAGCACCCGGACCGGGGAAGGCCTGCCAGCACTGCTCCAGCGCCTAGAAGAATGCGCCGCCAGCCGGGATGAGCACATGACCCTGCTTCTCCCCCACGACCAGTACGCCATGCTGTCCAAGCTGCACGCCGGGGCCACGATCCTCAATTCCAAGGCCTTGCCCGAGGGGACCCGAATCGAGGCCTACGTGCCGACCCGCATGCAGGAGGCCTGTCGGGCCTGGGCGGTCAAGGAATAGGGCATTTTTTGCTCCCCTCCGGGCAACTTTTCCCTTTGGTTGGTGTTATATTTATCACACCCATGCGTACCCTCGCCCTCCTCGCCCTCCTCTCCGCGTCCTCGGCCTTCGCTGCCGTCGACCGTGAAGCCGCCTTCAAGGCCGACATCGCGCCGCTCCTCGAGAAAAGCTGCGCCAACTGCCACGACCCTAAGAAGGCCAAGAACGGCAAGGTCAAGTCGGGCTTCGACTCCTCCAGCCTCGCTTCCGTCGTCAAGGGCGGCAAGGAACTCGGCGAAGGCATCTCCTGGGGCGACACCTCCAAGAGCTACTTGTTCAAGACCATCAACCTCGCCGCGACCAGCCCCGACGACGACATGGCCATGCCCCCGAAGAAGTCCCACGAGAAGAACCCGCCCCTCACCAAGGAGCAGGTCGCCAAGCTCAAGGCCTTCATCGAGGCCAAGTAAGCCTTCCGGCTTGCTGACGAAAAGCCCGCGGCAACCCGCGGGCTTTTTTTGTGTCAAAGTAGGGAGGGCTTGGGCGCGGCCGCTTGCGTTTGACCCCACCCCGAAGCGACTCCATATCACCCAGACCCCTTTCCGTCCCATGACGCCCCTTCACCGCCTCGAAGCACGCCTGCGCGCTCTGTCCTTCCGACAGTCCGTCGTGCTGGTCGCCTCCGCCAATCTCCTCCTGGTCGCCTTGGCCCTCCTGCTGCCCCCGGATGGCACGGAGCGAGGCCCGGCCGTCCTGTCCGTCCTCGGCAACTTCCACATCCTCGCCCTGCACATCCCGGCCGCCGTATTGCTCATCGTGCCGCTGTTCGAATTCTTCGAACGTCACGAGCAGGCCACCGCGACCGTGCGTCGCCTTTCCGTCTTCTCCGCCGCCGGCACCTGGGGCGCCGGCCTCTGCGGCATCCTGCACGCGCACTTCAACGGCTTCGCCGGCGAGGCCATCGAACTCCACCTCTGGGGGGGCATCGCCGCGTCCGCCTTCGCCGGGCTGGCCAGCCTGCTGCTCTCGCAGTCATTCAAGGTACGCCTGGCCGGCCAGGTCGCGGCCATCGGGGTGATGAGCTTCGCCGCGCACGTCGGCGGCGAGATCGTCCACGAAGAAGGCTTCCCGTTCCGGCCGAACAAGGCGGCCTCCCCCCGGCCGGACAAGGTCGTGACCGACGTCACGCCCGGCGCCAAGCGCGACGACTACGCGCAGGTCATCGCCCCGATCCTGGAGACCCACTGCGTCGAGTGCCACGGCGCCAAGAAGGTCAAAGGCAAGCTCCGCATGGACTCGCTCGAAGCCCTCAAGAAAGGCGGCTCCGAAGGCCCGGCCCTCGTCTCCGGCGACCTGAAGCAGAGCCTCATGCACGTGCGCGTGACGCTCGATCCCTCCGACGAGGAATTCATGCCGACCGAAGGCAACCCGCTGACGAAGGAGCAAGTCCAGGCCTTCGCCCTCTTCATCGAAGGCAAGCCCATCCCCGACGACGTGGCCAAGGCCGCGCTCGCCGCGACCAAGGCGCCCAAGCAGGCCCCGAAGAAATAAGTCGATGAGACCGTTGCTGCCGCTGCTCCTCGCCGCCTGTACGTTCGCCGCACCCACCGCCCCGAAGAAGAAGCCTGAACCGGCCAAGCCGCTGACGTCGGCGCAGAAGGCCGAATACGCCAAGGTGATCCAGCCGATCTTCGACGCACACTGCGTCTCGTGCCATGGCCCGAAGAAAGAGAAAGGGAAGCTCCGCCTCGACACCCTCGAGGCCACCCTCAAGGGCGGCAAGAACCCCACCTTCGTCATCGGCAAGCCGAACAGCAGCATGCTCCTGGCCCGCGTCTTCTTGGACCGGACGGCCGGCGACGTCATGCCGCCGAAGGCCGAGAAACCCCTGACGGAGAAGCAAAAGGAGGCCATCTACGCCTTCATCGAAGGACAGCCCATCCCCGACGAGCTCGCCAAGGCCGCCGTGGCGGACACCAAGGCGAAGAAGTAGAATTTTCTTTTGCCCGCCGCCTCCTCCGCCCCCTTTATCCCCGCTACCCCATGAAACTCCGCTGCCTCCTCGCGCTGACCGCCCTCGTCGGCCTGACCTCCACGCTCGTCGCCGAGCAGAAGCCCCTGCGCGTCCTCGTCGTCGCCGGCGGTTGCTGCCACGATTACGCCAACCAGAAAGAAGTCCTGAAGAAGGGCATCGAAGCCCGCGTGAACGCCGTCGTCGAAGTCGCCTACGACCCGACCAAGTCCACCAAGCCGCTCTTCGAACTCTTCAAGAGCCCGGACTGGGGCAAGAACTTCGACGTCGTCGTCCACGACGAGTGCGCCGCGGACATCACCGACCAGGCCTACGTCGCCAACATCGTCAACGCCCACAAGAACGGCCTCCCCGCCGTCAATCTGCACTGCGCCATGCACAGCTACCGCTGGGGCAACTTCCGTACGGCCGTGAAGGTCGGCGACGACAACGCCAGCTGGTATGAGATGCTCGGCCTGCAGTCCACCGGCCACGGCCCGCAACAGCCGATCGCCATCACCTTCACCGACAAATCCCACCCGGTGACCACCGGCCTAGCCGATTGGACCACCGTCAACGAAGAGCTCTACAACAACGTCCAGGTCCTTACCGCCAAGACCCTCGCCACCGGCAACCAGAAGGTCCCCGAGAAGAAGGACAAGAAGGGCAAGGTGACCCCGGCCTCCGAAGCCAACGCCATCGTCGCCTGGACCAACGAGTTCGGTCCGAAGAAGACCCGTATCTTCAGCACCACGATCGGCCATAACAACGCCACCGTCGAAGACGCCCGCTACCTCGACCTCGTAGGCCGCGCCGTCCTCTGGTCCGCCGGCAAGCTCGAGGCCGACGGCAAGCCCTCCGCTGGTTTCGGCAAGTAAGCCGTCAGCCTATCGATCGACGCCCCGGACCTCCGGGGCTATTTTGTGCCTGCCTAGCCCGCGCAACGCCTATAAACCTACCCCTACCCCAACCCC
>JBJTAX010000230.1:0-4517 GCA_046091055.1 Verrucomicrobiota bacterium
CACCCCGCCCTCGCCTCCTGCCTGCTTACGGCCCTCTCGGCCTTGGCCGCCGACGTCGCTGATTATCCTGACCTGCAGGCGGCCCTCGACGCGAACCCTGGTCACGTGCTGCCCCTGCCTGCGGGCGACTACGTGATCTCCCGCAAGCTGGTCCTGCGGGGCGATGGCGCCGGCCTCAGCGGGCCCGGCCGCATCATCCAGAGTAATCCCGACGAACCCATCCTGGAGATCGATGGCTTGAAGGACGTGCTGCTGCGCGACGTGACGCTCACCCGCGCTTCGGGCAAGACGGTGGCCCGTAAGTCAGGCCTACTGGCCATCCGCTGCGCCTTCCTCCGCGTGGACCAGGTCCGCATCCTCGACAACCAATCTGCGACGGGGGCCCTCGCGCTCCGCGAGTGTCGCTTCGCGCGCATCACGGGCTGCCTGGTCCGCAACTACATGCGGGTCTCCGTCGATGACCGCACCCGGAGCCCGGAATGGGGCTACGCGTTCAACTGCACCGATGGCACCGGCATCCAGGTCACCGCCAGCCAAGGGACGCTCCTCGAAGGCAACACGGTCGTCGAAGAGGTGTTCCGACCGACCAAGGAGCTGAAAGAAAAACATCAGCTGGGCGTCTGGACCAAGAAGAACGCGACGAAGGGCACCTTCCTCAGCCAGGCGACCTGGGACGCCGGCTACACCGACAACTGGCAGCAAGGGTCGGGCATCATCGTGACGGCGTCCGAGGCCAGCGACCTCACCCGCATCCTGGGCAACCACGTCGAGAACGCCGCCCAAGGCCTCGACCTGCATGCCGATCACGTCATCGTGGCCCACAACATCATCACGAACAGTTTCATGGGGATGAAGGCGATGCACGGCTCACGCAACGTGCTCATCACGGGCAACCAATTCGTGAAGAACTCCCTCTGGGCCATCGGCCTGATGCCCGGCGCCGCGGCCCACCCGGGCCTGCCGGACCGTCCGGAGACGGCCAACGCTGACGGCGGCTCAGTGATTTCCGCCAACATCATCTCCGATTTCGGTCACGGCGACGCATCCTGGATCTGGGGCGTCCAACGGTCCCCGTTCAATTTCGACACCGGGCAGCAGGACGACGATCCGCCCCTCACCGACGTCATCATCCAAGGCAACCTACTCCACTGCGTCGGCACGCCAAGGTACCAGTATGCGGTGGTCATCGCGGGGGCACCCGACGGACCGAAGACCCCGCTCGGACTCCGCTTCCATGGCAACACCTTAACCCCGGGCACCTCCGGGGTCGCGAATCGCCCGCTTAGCGAATAAGTTCAGCGTATCGGGGCGGAGCGAGGGTTCTTGAGGAAATAGAACTTACCGTCCTCGGCGCCGCCGAGGAAGTCCGGCACGCCGTCCGCATCGAAGTCCACGGTGGTCGGGCTGACGTCGTGTCCCTCGATGTTCTGCTTCACGAGCGGGCCTTCGTCCTTGAACAGCCACATGCCGTCCTTCTTCCCGACCTGACGGAGCAGGTTGGCGCTGGAAGAGTTGAGCAGGAAATCCATCCGCCCGTCGCCATCCCAATCGGTGACGCAGAGCTTACGACGTCCGCTCCGTCCGGCGGTCCCCTTGGTGAGCTGCAGCGGCTGGCCTTTCTCGTCACCAAAGGCGCGCCGGGGTGATTTGACGACGAGCTTGCCATCGACCTTGGCCCTTTCGAAGAACGCGAGGTAACCCTCCTGGTCGAGCATGACGAGATCCATGAGGCCGTCCTGGTTCCAGTCGACGGCGACCGGCGTGGTGCGCCACTGGGTCAGCAAGGCCTTGCCCTGCGGCTTCATCCAACCCCAGGCCAGCGCGGGCTGCGCCCCTTCCCACTCGACTTCGATGGGCGCGGCCGCGGCGAGCTTAGGCTCAGCGCGCGTGCCGATGTTCCGATACCAGACGACCTTGCCGAGGATGGAATTGACGAGGAGGTCCGGCAGGCCGTCGCCGTCCCAGTCCGCGACGGTCTGCGTGGTGTAACCCCACTTGGCCTCGGCCGGCCCCTGAATGCTGCCATTCCGTCCCGCCATGATGCGCAGGGTCTTGCCGTCCGCCTGCAGGAGCTTCGGCGCGGCGAACTTGGGCGAAGCTACCCCCTTTCCGCTCAGGTTCTCGAAGAAGCCGACATACCCTGCGGTATTGCCCGCGATGATGTCGATGTCGCCGTCGCCGTCCCAATCAAAGCCGACCGGGGTGGCGAGGGCACCGAACTTCATCTCATCGGCCTGCTGTTTGAAATATTTCGGCGGCAGGAACTGCGGCGTATGACCGTCGGTGAACTTGCCGGTATTTTCGATGAAGGCGACGCGGCCGTCTTCGTCGCCGACGATGAGGTCCAGTTTGCCGTCCTTGTTCCAGTCGAACGCGACCGGCGTGATCATTTCGAGGTCCATGGTCAGCGGACGAGGCGAACCCGGCAGGGCCTTGGCTTCGAGCGTGGCCTTCCAAGCCGCCGGCCGCGCCCCGGTGGTGATTCCCGTCGGCAAGGTCAGGCGTCGGCCGGCGGCATACTTCGGCTCAGTCCGCGTGCCGATGTTCTCGAAATAGGTGAAGCCGTCCAGAAACTCGCCGCAGAGGAGGTCCAGGTCTCCGTCGCCGTCGAAGTCCGCGAAGTTCGGCGAGGGCCAGCCGAAGACTTCGAGGTCCTTGCCGGCCGACTGCACCCGCACGGGCGTCTGATAGTTGGGTTTGGCGTCGGTGCCCTCATTGCGCGCGACATAGCTGAAGCCGCGCAGTGGCCCTTTGACCCAATCGCCTTTCTCGTTGAAGGCGTTGTCCCAGCCGTAGTCGGTCCAATCGCCGACCCCGACGATCACGTCGGTCTTCCCGTCGCCATCATGGTCGACGACCTTCCACATGTTCGCCCTCACCTTGTTAGGATGGAGGTTCGTCGGGAGGGGCAGCTTCTTGCCGGACTCGAGCCCAGACTTAGCGAAATCCGGATACTCGACCGCCGGAGACAGGACCCGCGGCTTGCCATCGGCGCCCCAGCTGAGCTCGACGTTCTGCAGGCCTTTGCTGATGCGCACACCGGGCTTGAAGACGGGCAAAGGACGCTTCGAGGTATCCGCATCGGCTCGGAAAACATAGACGCCGTTCGAAGGCTTATCGGGACAGTTGACGACGAGCTCGTACTTGCCGTCGCCATCGACGTCCATGGGCAAGGGCCAAGCCCACAGGCCGACGCCGAGATCCACGACGAGCCCAGGATTATTGTATTTCAAGCGTTCCAAGCCGCCGGCTTCAGCCGAACCGACAGGGGCCTTAGGCCGGACCCCGCCCTCGATGGGACGGGTCACCAGTTTGGACGGATCAATGACCACGTGCTTGGCGAGCTTGCGCTTCCACGTGTGAGTGACGTGCACCAATCCGTCCGCGGACTGGATGATGGCCGGGTAACTGAACTCGGCCTTCGGCTCATCCTCCAGGACCAAAGCCGCCTCCCAGGTGATGCCGTCCTTGCTGACGGCGAGGTTCAGCGGGCTGCGACCTTTGGCGGTGTGATTATAGATCAGGAGATGACGGTCATCCTTCAGGGTGACGGCGTCGGTGCCGGAATTCGGATTCGGCAGGTCGGTCAACTCGACCTTCGACCACGTGGAGCCTTGGTCCTGGGAAATGGTGCGGAAGACCTTTCCGCTCCGCGTACGGCCGATCGACAGGAGTCCGCCGTCTTTCAGGAAAAGAATGCTGGGCTGGATCGACGCGGGAGCACCCTGCCCTTGCTCGACAGCGATCTTCTCCCACGATAGCCCATTATCGCGGCTACGCTCGAAGTGGATCTGCCACGTCGGACCGACCTTCAATCCCTCGGCGCTGCTGCCGGCGAGGATCGTACCATCCTTCAATTGCACGGGCTTGTTCTTGATCGGACCAAGGATGCCCTCGGGCAGGCGACGCGCTTCACCCCAAGTCTTGCCGTTATCATCGCTCAGGCGAAGCAAGCCCCACCACTCGACGGGGTTAGGGCCGACTTTGTAATAAAGCTGCAGCGGACCTTCCTTGGGCTGGAAGAGCACGGGATTCCAACAGGGAAAACGCTTGCCGTCCGGCTGCGTCCCTTCGGCGACCTTGACCGGCGCCGACCACATGCCGTCGACGAACCGAGCCGTCCAGATCGCGACGTCCGGCTTGCCCTCGGCCGTACCGGCGAACCAAGCCGCGACCAGCGTGCCATCCCTGGTCTCGACGATCGTCGTCGCATGGCAGCTCGGCACGGGATTGGTCTCGAAGATGAACTCCGAACGGACCAAGCCGGGCTCGGCCGCAATCAGGCCGGCGGTCGCGAGTAAGAGGCAGAACAGGCGACGCATGATCACTTCTGCTTAGACTGCTTCTTGCCGTTGCCAGCCTGCCAGACGGGTTGCCAATCGGCGGATTCGGTGCGCGCGATGCTCAGATAGTCGCCGAGCCGCTTGGCGACCTCAGGATGCTCGGCCGCGACGTCCTTCTGCTCCGCGACATCGACCGAAAGGTCATGCAGCCTGACCGTGCGGTCGGGACCTCCG
>JBJTAX010000231.1:0-2987 GCA_046091055.1 Verrucomicrobiota bacterium
GAAAAGATACTGCTGCGCGAGGCCGGCGGCGGGTCCGAAATGCACGCGTCCGAACTGCTCCAGCTGCGCCGGCTTCCATCCGCGGAGGCCATAGGCCGAAGCCATCGCCTGGACGACCCAGGTATCCACGGGGAAGCTTTCCAGCCGGCCGAAGCCGAAGAGCGCGACGCAGGCCGCGACCTTCGGACCGACGCCGGGCAGCCGGCCGAGCGCTTGGAGCAGATCGGGCGTGGCAAGCTCCGCGAACTCACGGGCCCAATCCGGACGCGCGCGCAACAGCGACGCCGTCCCGCGCAAGAAGGCCGCGCGATATCCCAGCGAGCAGGACCGCAAGACGTCTTCGTCGGCGGCGGCCAGCGCATCCCAGCCCGGCAAGGCGCGGAAGCCGCCCACCAAGGGCTCGCCGAGCCTGTCCGCGAGCGCCGCGACCATGGCCCGGATCTGCGGGATGCGCTTGTTCGAGCTGCAGAGGAAACCGATCAGCGCCTCATGGGGCTCCTGACGCAGGATACGCAGGCCCGGGAACGCGTCGCGCGCCGCGCACAGGACGGGATCGGAACGCCAGGGCAGTTCGGCGGACAAACGCGCCTGGGCGCCGCCGGCGTCCAGGTAACGGGCCAAGGCGGCCTCCGCGTGCGACAACCCCACGGGAGCCCGCCATTCCAGGCCGGCCGGACCGGTGCGCACGCCGGCGACCGCGTCCCCGAAGACGCCTTGCCAGCTGCCGTCGGACTCGCGGCGCCAACGGAAAGCCTGCCCGCCATCGAGCTGTTCGGCCAGCGTCGCGGCGGGCACATCCTCGGCCAGCCGGAGCGGCCGCCAGGGAGTCCACGCGACGGCGCCCATCGGACTCAGCGCGCAGAAAGGTCGGCGGGCGTGCCCCAGAGGAAGCTATGCTTCGCGGCGAGCACCTTGCCCCGGGGGTCGAGGGCCGAGAAGCGCCAGGCCACCGGGCGCCACTTGCCTTCTCCGGCCTGCGCGCCTGTCAGCCCGATGACGTATTCCCCGAACGGAAAACCAGGGCGGAGCGACGGCGTGAATTCATGCCGCTCGGGCGGTCGTCCTTCGACGCGGACGACTTCGAGCACGAGACGGCCGCCGGACGGAAGCGGTTCGGCGAGCTTGACGTAGAAGTAATGGCCGGGGCTGGCGGAAGGATCGGTGCGGAAAACGACGTCCGCCCCATGGTCCGCTTTGGTCGAATATGCCTCGGTGGCCCGGGTCACGTCGGCGGCGACGCGACGCCGTTCATGGACATAAGCGATCCCGGCCACCTCGTCGGTCGAGATGTCAGGAGTGTCGCAAGCGACCAACAGCAGCGCGGCGAGCGCGGCCCACACGGAGGCCTGGCTCACCGTCCGCCTCACTTCTTGGCCTTCTTCTTGCTCGCGGCGGCGCGGGCGGCCTTGACGCGGTCCTTCTTGCGCTCGAGGTAGGCGCGGCGACGGCGACGCTTGATGACTTTGTTGCTCTGTTGGCCCATGGTGGGATGCATCCTCCCGCAACCCCTCGGATGGTCAAGGAGAAGGTTTACGTACCTTCCCCGGGGGACCGGGGAGAAGAAAGAGTCCTTTCTGGCTGCCTGGGTAGGGATCGAACCTACGACCAAGTGATTAACAGTCACCTGCTCTACCGCTGAGCTACCAGGCAGTGCGAAAGGAGTCCAATCAAGGCAAGGTCGGGGCGGCTCTGTCAAACAAATCCTCCGCCGGGACCAGGGGGATTTTTCGCCCGAAAAGACTCCGCAATCACATGAAAATCGATGATTGGCGGGGGCGCGCGACATCCTTCGCCCCATGGCCCCCTAATCTCTGGACTCCCTTCCGAGGCCTGTCTTCCTTGTACGCATTCCCATGCGCTGGACCCGACTTCCCGAAACTCCCAACGCCCCCGGCTTCGGCGGCGCGTTCGTCGGCACCACCGGCGACCTGCTGCTCTGCGGCGGCGGCGCGAACTTCCCCAGCAAGCCGGCCTGGGAAGGCGGCGCCAAGGTCTGGCATGACGAAGTCTATTCGCTCACCAGCACGCGCTCCAAGAAATGGGCGACCATCGGCAAACTGCCCCGGCCCTGCGGCTACGGCATCGGCGTCTCGATCCGCCAGGGACTGCTCATGATCGGCGGCGCCGACTCGCACCGCCACTACGCCGACTGCTACACGCTGGCGGTCGAGGACGGCGAGCTGAAGGTCCGCCCCTTCCCCTTCCTCCCTCGCCCGCTGGCCTACGCGACGGGCGCGCTCGTCGGCCGCAAGGTCATCGTCGCCGGCGGCACCGAACGCCCGGACGCGACCGCGGCCTCCTCCAGCGCCTTCGCGATCGACCTCGCCAACCTCAACGCAGGCTGGAAGGAACTCCCGCTCTGCGCCGGCTCCGGCCGCATGCTCGCGCAGTCCGCCGGCACGAAGGACACTTTCTATCTCTTCGGCGGCGTCGCGCTGAGCCCCGGCGCCAAGGGCGTGGAACGCGAATTCCTCTCGGACTGCCACGCCTTCACGCTCGGCAAGGAATGGCGACGTCTTTCCGCGATGCCCCGGCCGGTCGCCGGCGCGCCTTCGCCCTGCCCCGTCTTCGACGACGAGATCCTCGTGCTCGGCGGCGACGACGGCAAGCTGGCCGGCAAGGTGGAGGCCTCGAAGCACCCCGGCTACGCCAAGACGGTCCTTGCTTACGACAAGTCGACGGACACCTGGAAGGAAGCCGGGGAAGGCTCCGCCAACGTCCTTTCGACGGGCTGCGCGAAATGGTCCGGCGGCTACGCCCTGACGAACGGGGAGCTCCGCCCCTTCGTCCGCTCCGCCGAAGGCTGGCTCCTGCGCCCGGAATAATCATTGGGGCTGGCGGGTCGCCGGAGACGGGCTAAAAAAGCCCCACCCCGGCGTCATGCTCCGCCTCACCCCATTGCTCGGCCTCTTCGTGGCGACGCTCCTCGTCGCGCAAGGCGAACCGTTGCCGGACCTGCCTGACCCGCTGGGCCGCGCCGGCATGAT
>JBJTAX010000232.1:0-10918 GCA_046091055.1 Verrucomicrobiota bacterium
CCCCCGCCCTCCCCCTGCCGCCCATCCCCCCCGTCCCGCTGAGGGTTCCTCTGCTGGCCGTCGTCGCGACCTACACCGGCGTCGTCGGCGGAATGGTGGTCGCCTGCGCCGGCGACCTCAGCGTGGAGCAATACCTGACGCAGGCCGTGCGCGCGATCACCTTCAAGAGCTTCCTCGTCGGCTTCATCAAGTCGGTCGCCTTCGGCTTCATCGCCGCGTGGGCCGGCTGCTACCGCGGGGCGGTCGCGAAGCGCTCCGCGCTGGGCGTGGGCGAGGCCGCGACCTCGGCCGCGGTGCTGGGCATCACGTTCATCGTGGTCTCCGACGCCCTCTTCGCCGTCATCTTCAACCTCTTCAACCTATGAACGGCGCCCGCGACATCCTCGTCTGCCAGGACCTCGCCATCGGACACGGCGATCGGGTCGTCATGGACCGGCTCAGCTTCGCCCTGCCCGCCGGGCGGATCCTCGCCGTCATCGGACCCAGCGGGTGCGGCAAGAGCACGCTGATGCGCGCCCTCGGCGGACTCGACGAGCCCATCGGCGGTCGCACGACCCTCATGGGCATCGACCTCGCCACGGCCGCCGGCGCGGATCGCCAGTCCATCCTCCGCCGCACCGGCTTCCTCTTCCAAGGCTCGGCGCTCTTCTCCTCGCTGACCCTGCGCGAGAACATCGAGATGCCGATGCGCGAGTTCCTGCGGTGTCCCGCCAAGGAGATCCGGCAGCTGGCCGAATACAAGCTGGCCCTCGTCGGCCTCGCCGACGCCATGGAAAAGCTGCCTTCCGAGATCAGCGGCGGCATGGCCAAACGCGCCGGCATCGCCCGAGCGATGGCCTTGGACCCCGAGGTCATCTTCCTCGACGAGCCGAGCGC
Source organism: Verrucomicrobiota bacterium (assembly GCA_046091055.1). Lineage (GTDB taxonomy): Bacteria > Verrucomicrobiota > Verrucomicrobiia > Opitutales > UBA953 > UBA953. The sequence continues at coordinate 877 of JBJTAX010000232.1, forward strand.
CGGCCTCGACCCCGTCAGTTCCGGGCGCCTTGACGAGCTCATCCTCCGGCTGCGCGCGGCTTTCGGCACGACGGTGGTGCTGGTGAGCCATGAGGTCCCCAGCATCCTCCGGACGGCCGACTTCTGCGTTTACCTCGACCCCGAGACGGGCACCATGGGCGCATACGGGCCGCCGAAAGATTTCCTTCAGGCTGGCCAAGCCCCGAAGGTGCACGCCTTCTTCACCCAGGCTCGTTTCGACTGACCATGCGCCGTTCCGCCAACATGACACTGATCGGGGCCTTCGTGGCCGCCGGGATCGCGCTCGTCGTCGTCGCCGTCATCCTTCTCGGGGCCGGGTCCTTCGGCGGTTCGCGCCCCGAGGCCATCGCGTTCTTCGAAGACTCCGTGAGCGGGCTCGACATCGGCGCGCCGGTGAAGTTCCGCGGCGTCACCATCGGCAAGGTCAGCCAGGTGCTGCTGCGCACTTCCGGGCAGCCGTCTTCCGATTACGCCGTCCCCGTCGTCATGGAATTCACGCCGGACCTGCTGACGCGCCGCGGCCTCGACCAGGCCCTACTCCAGAAGGAAGGCCTCGGCCGTTCGATCGCCCAGGGGCTGCGCGCCAAGCTGCAACAGCAGTCCGTGGTGACGGGCGTGCTGTACGTCGAGCTCGACTACCTCCCCGACACCGCCTTCCGCCTGCACGACCCGGACGGTCCGCTCGCCGAGATCCCGACCCAACCTTCGAATCTCGGGGCGCTGACCAAGGCGGTCTCGCAGACGCTCGACCAGCTCAGCCGGATCGACTTCGTCGCCATCACGAAGAAGGTCGACTCGATCCTCGGCCGCATCGACGAGGGAGCCTCCAAGATCGAGTTCGGGAAGATCAACGACAACCTGACGCAGGCGGCGGCCAACATCTCGAAGCTCACGGCTGACCCGGCGTTGAGCCGCGCGGTGACCGACTTCTCCGCCGCGATGCGGGGCATCGACGAGCTCGTACGTCGCCTGAGCGGCAAGGTCGACCCGGTGGCCGAAGACCTGAAGTCGATGGCCGCCGCCGGACGGGCCGCCCTCGAACGGCTGAACGAGACCTCCGAGAACCTGCGCGCCCTCACCCAGCCTGATTCGCCCGCGCGCCGCGACCTCGACCAGGCCTTGGCCGACGTGTCCGAAGCAGCCCAGGCGATCCGCTCGCTGGCCGATTTCCTTGAGCGCAACCCCGAGACCATCATCCAAGGTCGCGCGAAGAACCCGGTGAAGCTGCCCGCGGCCGACCCCGCGGAGAAACCCGCCCGATGAACCTCCGCCTCGCCCTCTGCGCCTGCGCCTTACTTCTCAGCGGCTGCGTCTTCTTTGATCAACGCAGCGACCCGGTGGCCTTTCACCAGCTGCGCGCCCCGGCGGCCGACGCCTCCCGGACGGGACCCGCGGTCTTCGTGACCCGCGCCGAGCTGCCGGTCGCGCTCCGCCGGCCGAACGTGGTGCTCGTGGATGACCAAGGCTGGGGACAGGTCGAGGACGCCCACCGCTGGCTCGCCCCGCTCGACCGCGCCATCGCCGAGGCCGTCGCCCGCCACCTCACCCGCCACTCCGGACTGCCGGGCACGACGTCCCTTCCGGCCGAACCTCACCTGCGCGTCGACGTCCGCATCTCCAAGATGCACGTGCTGACGCCCCCCGGCGCGGAATCGGCCTTCGCTTCCGGCGGCCCGGCGGCGCGCGTCGCCTTGCTGGAGACGCAGTTCCGCCTCGTGCGCGCCGACGGCAGATCCGCCGCCTTCACGTGCGCCCAGCGCGCCGACATGCCCGACCTCAGCGTCGAAAGCTATGTGCGCGCCCAGTCGGCGAACCTCGCCAAAGCCTGCGAGGCCTTCGCCCGACGGGAGCACCTCGCCGACGTTTCGCGCCCATGACCCATCCTTCCGCCCCCCGGCCCGACGGCTTCTCGGAAGCCACCGGCGAAATCTGCTACGACCTGCCCTCATCCTACATACCGCACCCGGCGACGGGCCTGCTGCACCTGCCGCGTTTCCTCGGCAAGATCCGCAAGCACCTCAAGGGCGAGCTACCCAAATCCTACCAACGCAACTTCTGCAAAGGCTTCGACCGCTTCCTCTGCCTGCACCTCGGCGTCGACCCCGAGCAGGTGATCGCCTGCGTGCGCGAGACCGACGCCGACGACGACGCGCTCGACGCGCGCCTCAAGGCCATCTTCCCCCCCGACCTGCGGGTCCACGTCTGGAACCGCGAACTGGTCCAGAAAGGCATGAGCGAGATGGGCCGCGAGGCCCTGAACGAGGCCAAGCGAAAGATGGGCGCCCAGGACCGCGCCGACATCATCTCCTTCGCGGACATGATCGACTTCGACGAGGGACGCATTTCGTGAACCAACCTGACCCCCACCCCAACCGCCTGGTCATCCGGGGCATCGCCGCGCTGCTCGCGTGCCTCAAGCATCATCCCAAGGCGCTCCGGGAGGTCGTCGCCACGGCTGGCTTCGCCCCGCGGTTGGCCGAGCATGACGCGACCTTCGCCGAACTCGGCGTCAAGACCCGCGTCGTCGGCCCGCTCGAGCTCGCGCAGACCGCGGAAGGTCCCTGCGACGATGTCTGCGCCCTCACCATGCGCCCGGATCTCGGCTTGGCCCGCATCGCGGACTTCGCCGAGTGGCGGGAGTCCAAGGAAAGCATCGTGATCGCCGACGGCGTGACCGACGCCGCCGACCTCGCGGCGATCGCCCGCGGCATGGCGGCGTTCGGCCTCAAGCGCCTGTTGCTCTCGGGCGGCACCGAGAAGCTGTCGTTCCACCCCGAGGCCTGGCACCTCTCCCGCGGCGCGATGGAGCATCTGCGCCTCATGCGAGCCGCCGCTCTCGGCGGACTGCTCAAACTCGTCGAAGACCGTTGTTGCGTCGTCGCGCTTTCACCCGAGATAGGCCGGAAGATCGACCTCGCCGTCCCGGTGCGCGTGCCGGCACGGCACCTCGCCCTGCTGATCCCCGGCGGTCGCCTCGACCCGGATATCCAGCCACGGGTCGAACACTGCTACCGCTTCCCCGGCTTGGTCGGCCAGCCGCCCCTCAGCCTCTCGGAAATCGCCCCCCTGGCGCTCGCCTGGTTCGCCTCCGCGCCCCAACCCCGCGCCGACGGCTTCCTCGCCCGCAAAAGGGCTCGCCATGCCAAGGACAAGGGCTCCAATCCCCAGAGCTGACCTCCATGTCCCAACCATCCCCCGGCAAAGGCGAGAGCGTCCTCTCCCTCCAGAACATCAGCCGCACTTTCTTCACGGCCCTCCAACGACAGCACGACATGCTGGCCTTCAGCATCGCCGGCCTCCACACCGCCGACCCCAAGGCCTATGAGCACTTCTCGACGATGTCGCGCGTCATGCCCGTGCCCCAGGCGCATCTCCCGCCCGAGCAGATGCTGGCGTACGCCCGCGGCCTCATGATGCGCACGACCATCAACGACCTGCTGACGCTCTCGGCCGAATGCATGTCCCAGTGCTTCCTGCTCTGTCTTTTCATCCGCGAACAGGGCAAGAACCCCCGCCGCGATCCGCTCGTCGAGAAGATCATCGGCGAGAAGCACCAGGCGTTCCTGAAGATGTCCCTGCAGGACCGCTTCACCGCGCTGGAACAAGAATTCGGCATCGTCTGCGAGCTGGAGGACGGCATCTTCAGCCTCGCCGCCGCCCTACGGGTGCTTGCCCGCGGCGGATTGGTGACCAACGACGACATCACCCCCGACGGGGACCTGACGCTGGAATTCAAATCGATGAAGGACGTCGAAGTCGCCGCCGAGCAGGCCGGCGAAGAAGATCCCGCGGCGGCCCCTCCCCCGGGCCTGACCCGCACCGTCAAGCCAGGCGAGATGCTCGGCCTGACCGATGCCGAACTCCTCGGCCTGAACATCACCGTGTCGAAGTTCGTCGACGGCCTCCTGCGTTCGGTCGACCACTTCGGTCGCGCCCAGCTCGGCGAAGGCGCCTGAGACGATGGCGGCGACCCCGGCCATCCCCCGCCGCGCCTGGGCGTGGGTCTCCGCCGCCTATCTCTTCCAAGCCATCCCCGCGGCCCTCCGCGACGAAGCCCTGCCCGTCGCCCTCAAGGACCTCGGGTACGCCGACGGCCCGATCACCCAGGCCGTTTCGGTCTTCGGCCTCGTCGTAGGGTGCAAGATCCTTCTCTCCCCGCTGGTCGCCGGCTTCAAGCCACGCGGGTTCATCATCGCGGCCGAATTCGGGATCACCTTCCTGCTCGGACTGATCGCCTGGCAGGCCGGCGCCGAACAGGCCTCCGCGGCCGCGATCATCGGTGGGCTGATCCTGCTGTCGCTTTTCGCCGCCGCGCACGACTTCGCCCTCGACGGTTATTTCGTGGCCTCGCTCGACGACCGGACCCGGGCGACGCACGCGGGCATCCTGAACGTCGCCACGAAGGTCGGCGCGGTGCTCGCGGGCCCCGGGCTGATCTGGCTGGCCGGCCGGATCATGGCCCATGGTGCGCAGACGGCGGACGCCTGGGCCGGAGCGAGCGCGGCGGCCTCCGTCCTCGCCTTCCTGACGGCCGGCGCCGGCGCCTGGGGCTTCGCCGCGGAACCGGCCGCGACCGCGGATGACGGCACCATCCGCGACCGCTTCCGCACGATGCGCGCCGGACTAAGCTCGCTCTTCGCCGACCCGAAGCTGGCCGCGGTGCTCGGCCTGATCTTCTTCTACCGGGCCAGCGAAGTGCATATGGCGCGGATCATCCCGCTCTTCTCCAAATCCGCCGAGAACGGCGGGCTCGGTCTGGACAACGAGACTTACGCCTTCCTCCGCATGCTTTCCGCGGTCGGCGGACTGGCGCTCGGCGGCGTCATCGGCTCGCTCGTCGTCGCCCGGCTCGGACTCGCCCGCTCGCTCCTGCCGCTCGGCGTGACGATGCACCTGCCGCTGGCGGCCTTCGCTTGGCTGGCCTATGACGGCACGCATGACCTCCGCGTCATCGGCGCGGTCTTCATCGTGGAATACGTCGCCTACGGCGCCGGCCTCTGCGCCCTGATCCTCGCGATGATGAAGCTGGCCGCAGGTCCCGGCGCGGCGGTCCGGTACGCGGCGCTCTCGACCTTCGCCCTGCTCGCCAACTACCTCCCGGGACTGTGGGCCGGCACGCTGGCCGAGCGACTCGGCTACGCGCACTACTTCCTCTTCGCGCTGAGCCTCGCCGTCCCGGGCATCATCTCGGCGGTCGTGGCGAAACGCCGCTTCACGGAAGCCTGATCAGGCCTTCGGGAGGACGACGAGCTCCTGCTCGAACCTGACGTCGAGGAACCGTCGGGCGAAGGCCTGCACGGCGGCTTCGTCGGTGAGCGCCATGCGCCGCTCCCACTCGGCGTCGAAATTGGCCCCAAGACCGGCGACTTCGCGGACGAGCGCGCCCTGCATACGCGCGCCGGCGGACTGCCGGCCCTGACGGCGGGAGACCCGCATGCGCCGCTTGGCGTCCGCGATTTCGTCCGCGCCGAACCTGCCCGCGCGGAGTCGCTCCAGTTCGAGGCGCATCTCGGCGACGACGGCCGCCGCCGAGGCCGGCGCGGTGCCGGCATAAAGGTAGAACATCCCCTGGTCGATGACCTCCACGCGCGTGGCGCCGACGAAATAGGCCATGCCCTTCTCCTCGCGTACGCGGCGGAAAAGGCCGCTGGCCATGCCGCTGAGGAGTTCTTCGGTGATGTTCGCCGCGACGACCTCGTCGGGCGCGAAGCCGCAATGAGGGAAAGCCAAGGCCACGACCGCCTGCTCACCGATGGCGTGTTCCTGCAGGCGGGAAGCCGCCGATGGCACGTGCCGCGGCAAGGTCCGGCGGGTGAACGTGGCCTTCGGCAAAACGCCGAAACGACGGCGGACGAAGTCCATGACCGACTCGCGGTCGAAGGCGCCGCTCACGCCGACGACGACGTTGTCCGCCACGACGAGCTTACGATGCAGCTCCGCGAGGTCGGTCGGCTCGATACGCGCCAAGGTCTCCGGCGTGCCGCACGCGTCGACCGCCAAAGGATGCGCGCCGAAATACTGACGCTGGAGACGCAGGCGGGCCTTCTCGACGATGTCGTCTTCGGCCTCGCGGCAGGCGCTGATCAGGGCGGCGCGTTCGGTGGCGAAGGTCTCGGGCAGGAACTTAGGCGTCAGGACGCCGTCGGCCACCAGTTCGGCGAGCTGGTCGAAATCCGAACTCAGGGCTTCGCCCCAGAGACCGCAGGAGACCTGCGAACCATGGTCCGCGAACGTCGCCCCGAGCCCGTCGACTAATCGCGCGACGTCCTCCTTGGAGCGACGGGCGGTATCCCGGGCGAACAACGTGCCGAGAAGCCCGGTCGTGCCACGCTTGGCTTCGTCCTCATAGGCGACACCGGCCGACAGGAAGACGCCGAGCCCGGCCTTAGGGATGGCATCATCATGCTGGAGCACCACCCGGACGCCGTTCTCCAGCGTCAAAGTCTCGAACCTATCGGGCGTGGCGACGACGGAAGCAGCCGGGGCGACGGCCTGGACCTTCGCCGAGCGCATGGTGCCATGGGTCACGTTGTCGGGGCGAAGCCACTTACGAGCCTCCCGGGTGAGATCTTCGGCTCCGAGGCGGGCCAGATGTTCGACGCCGCGCTGGGGCCAGGCGATGTCGTAGCCGATCGTCGCCGCATGGGCGACCCGGCTGGTCAGGCCATGGATATTCTTCTGGCCGTTGACCATCCCCACCACGGACTGGCGGCGCACCTTGGCGAACTCGTCGGCCGTGACGCCGCGTTGGAGAAGACCGTCCACGACTTCTGCGATGGCGCGCTCCACGACACCCGCATCCGATCCGGCTTCCCCGCTCCAGCTGCACCAGGCCAGGCCCAAGTCGCGGATACCGAAGCCGGAGGCGTCGATGGCGTGCACGAGCCGACGCTTTTCGCGGAGTTCGCTCCAAAGCAGGGAGCTGTTACCGGCGCCGAGCACGCCGAGGAAGAGGTCCGTCGCAAGACGGCCTTCGTCGAAATGACCCGGGATGCGCCAGCTGGAGACGCCCTTCACGGTGCCGACCTCGCGGACGAGGTCGGCCCGGCGGACGCCGCCCTGCGGGGGCTCGAACTGGTCCGGGGCTTCGACGAGCGGCCGGCGGGCGAAGCGACCAAACCAGCGTTCGGCGGAGGCGAAGGCTTCTTCAGACGGCATGCTGCCGCCGAGCGCGAGCACGACGTTGGACGGCACGTAACGTCCGGCATGGTAGGCTCGCAGGTCGTCGGGCGTGATGCGGATGAAGAGATCGCGGTGGCCGATGACGGGCTGACGGAGCGCATGCGCGCGGATGGCTTCCTCAAGCACCGACTTAGCGAGCATCTGGTCATGCTCGTCGTCGCACATGGCGATCTCGCGCAGGATGACCTCGCGTTCCATCTTGGCGTCGGCGTCGGCGATCAGCGGATCGAAGACCATGTCGGCGATGGCCTCCATCGCGACCTCGAAACCCTCCTGAGGGGCGTCGACGTAATATACGGTGCGGTCGAAGGTCGTGTAGGCGTTGGAAGAGCCGCCGCTACGATGGATGGCGTCGGTCAGTTCCCGGTTCGTGAAACGTCCCGTTCCTTTGAAGACCATGTGCTCCAAGTAGTGGGAGATCCCGGAGCCTTCCCAGCGGCCCTCGTGGATGCTGCCCGTGCGCACCCAGGCCTGGACGGTGCTGAGGCCGATGCCGGGGCGGTGGGAGTAGATGACCTCGAGTCCGTTGGCGAGCACCCGGCGTTCGGGCAATGGACCGGCGATCTGGGCGAAACTCAGGCCTTCGAGGGTGGACATGGGTTGCATGTATGCCCTTCCCTCGCCGGGGCGCAAGTGCGACCCGGACACGGAGGCGGAGCACTCTGACATTGAAAACGCCGGCCGGCCTCCGTATCACCGACCTTCGCTCGTCGCCTGCCGCGGCCGCCTCTCCCTCCCCCTGCTCCTTTCGATGTATATTCCGCCTGAAATCCGCGCCCAGATCGAAGAGGTCGAACGCCGCGCCGGCCATCTCTGGAAATTCCTGGACGTGACAGGCAAGCAGGCCCTCATCGCCAAGCTGGAGGAGCAGATGGGCGCCCAGAATTTCTGGGACAGCCAGAAAGCCGCCCAGAAGGTCATCGGCGAGTGCAACGGCTACAAGAACATCGTCGGCCCCCAGGTCGCCTTCCGCCGGCAGATCGACGACGTGAAGACCCTCGCGGAGCTCATCGCCGAATCGCCGGACGGCACCGCCGACGCCGAGCTCGAGGAACTCCGTAAGCTCGCCGCCGACCTGCTCAGCGGCGTCGCCGACCTCGAGATCGCCTCCTTCCTCTCCGGCCCCCACGACAAGTCCAACGCCATCGTCACCGTCAAGGCGGGCGCCGGCGGCACGGAGTCCAACGACTGGGCCGACCTCCTGTACCGCATGTACACGCGCTGGGCCGAACGCCGCGGCTTCAAGATCGAGGTCGAAGACATCGCCGAAGGCGAAGGCGCCGGCATCAGCCAGGCGACCTTCCGCCTCGAGGGCCCCAACGCCTACGGCTACGTCAAGGCCGAACGCGGCGTCCATCGCCTCGTCCGCATCTCGCCGTTCGACGCCAACGCGCGCCGTCACACTTCCTTCGCCTCGGTCGACGTCGTCGCGGAGATCGACGACGACATCGACGTCGAGGTGAACGAGGCCGACCTGCGCGTCGACGTCTACCGTTCCAGCGGCAAGGGCGGCCAGCACGTCAACAAGACCGAATCCGCGGTGCGCCTGACGCACATCCCGACGGGCATCGTCGTGGCGTGCCAGCGCGAACGCTCCCAGGTCAAGAACCGCGCCTTGGCGATGAAGATCATGCGCGCCCGTATCTACGAGAAGACCCTCGACGACAAGCGGGCCGAGATGGAGAAATACTACGGCGAGAAAGGGGACATCGGCTGGGGCAACCAGATCCGCTCCTACGTCTTCCAGCCCTACCAGATGGTCAAGGACCTCCGCACGGGCGTCGAGACGGGCAACATCCAGGCGGTCATGGACGGCGACATCGACGCCTTCATCAACGGCTGGCTGCGCGCCGGCGGCCCGCGCACGCGCAACAAGGACATCAAGATCGAGGACTGAGTCCTGCCGCCGCCCATGCCCAGCCGGGACGTCCTCCGCCAGAAGCTCCTCGAGACCCCGCTCTTCGCGGAGAAGATCTGGAAGCTTTCGCCGGAGCCTTGGCCCCTCGCCGAAGCGCAGGTGCGCGAGCTCAGGAGAATCGGCGCGGCCTGCCTCAGCTACCATCGCGCCCTCGAACGTCTCTATGTCCGGTCGTTCTCAGGCAAGAAGATCCTGCGTAACCGCGAGGTCCACGCGCCCTGGGTCGCCGAATACCTCGACCGCTACAAGCCCGCCGGCCTCGTGGCGCACGGCCGGCACCGCGCCGTGAAGGGCCAGTGCCCGGTGGTGCTCCGTCCCGACCTCCTGGTCACCGAGCAAGGATTCACGATGACCGAGCTCGACAGCGTGCCCGGCGGCGTCGGCCTCACGGCCTACCTCAACGAGGTCTACGCCGAGGATTACCCCGGCGTGATCGGTCGCACCGGCATGCCTGACCGCTTCATGGCTGCGCTGGGCCGGCTGGCCCCGAAGGAGAAATTCCCGCTGGTCGCCATCGTCGTCAGCGAGGAAGGCGCGACCTACCGTCCTGAATTCGAATGGCTGGGCGAGAAACTGCGCGCGCTCGGCCACGACGTGCACGTCGTAGAACCCTCCCAGGTCATGCAGATGGGCGACGGCTCCTACGTCCCGGTCGACGGCGCGCCGCGCCGCGTCGACATCCTCTACCGCTTCTTCGAGCTGTTCGACCTCGCCAACGTCAAGGGCGCCGACGGCATCTTCAACGCGGTCGAAGCGGGAGCGCTCACGCTTACTCCGCCGATGAAGGCGTTCCAGGAGGAGAAGCTCGGCCTCGCCCTGCTCCATCACCCGCAGCTCGCCGAGTTCTGGAAGGAGAACCTGCCCGAAGACCACCACGAGGCCTTGTTCCGTATCGTCCCGCAGACATGGATCATGGAGAAG
>JBJTAX010000233.1:0-4494 GCA_046091055.1 Verrucomicrobiota bacterium
AGCCGCGCAGGGTGCCTGTGCCCGTCGCGAAACGATCGGCCGCCACGCCCAGGTCTTGGAGCATGCTGCCGAAGAGGTTGGCGAGAGGGGCGTTGTTCTTCCGGTCGAAGGCCAGGTGTCCGCCGTGACGGAAACCGCCGCCGGCCAGAATGATCGGCAGGTTCTGATTGCTGTGCGAATTGGCGTTCCCGAGGCAGCTGCCGTAGAGCACTTGGGTGCGGTCGAGCAGGCTGCCGCCGGTCTCGCGGGTCTCGCCGAGGGCGGCAAGCAGTTCGCCGAAGACCTTGAGCTGCGCTTCCTCGATGCGACGGAGCTCGGCGATCTTCTCTGGCTCATTGCCGTGGTGGGTGAGTCCGTGGGTCTCGTTCTTCACGCCCGGGACGTGGGGGGCCACGGAGAAAGTGCTGAGGGTGAGCGTGACGACGCGGGTGCTGTCCGTCTGGAGCGCCAGGCGGACGAGGTCGAACATCAGCCGGGAGCGCGCGACGACTTCGTTGGCGTCGGCGATGTCCTTCGGCATCGGGTAAGCGACCTTCGGCTTGGCCCGGTGCTCCCAGGCGATGCTGCGTTGCAGGCGGCCTTCGAGTTCGCGGACGCCCTGGAAGTATTGGTCCAGTCGGGCCCGATCCTGCGGGTCCGAGCTTTTTTCCAGGCGCTTGGCTTTGTCGAGGATGAGGTCGATCACGCTGCCCCCGGCCTGGATGCGACGCATCGTGGCGGCCTTTTCTTCGGGCGTCCCGGCGACGAACAGTTTCCGGTAGAGCCTTTCGGCGCTGGTCTCCGCCGGCAGGATCACGCCGGTGCGGGAGACTGCGATGGAGTCGGCGTAATGCTCACCGTTGCGCACCGACATGGCGAGCGAGGCGAAGCGCGTGTCTTCGCCGATCTTCTCCGCCACGAACTGGTCGAGCGACTGGGTGTTGCGGAAGGTCGGCTGGCCCGGGTGCGGCGCGGCCGTGAGGAAGCACTGTCCGGCATGGTGGTTACCGTCCACGCCGGGGTGGGAGAGGCCGGCGAACGAAGTGAAGCGCGAGCGGTGCGCGGCGAGCAGGTCGAGGTAAGGACTGGAGGTGGCGCCGTCTGCGGGAAAGAAATACTGGGGCATCATCCCGAGCGGCACGTGGATCGCGACCATCCGCTTCGGCGGGGTCTTTTCGGCAGCCTTGGCCAACGCGGGCAGCGCCAGGCAGGCGCCGGCGGCGAGGAGGAAGTCACGTCGGTTCATCATGGGCTTATTCGATGCGGAGGTCGCCGAATTCGGCATGGCAGGGGCGGTCGGGCGCCCAGGATAGGTCGCTGCCGCCGTGGAAGGTCTCGAAGAGGAACTTATCAGCCTGGATGGTCGGCGTCTTGCGCCAGACCATCGTCTGCGCGGTGACTTCGGCTGTCGTATTGGCGTAAGAGACTTTGAGTTCGAGCAGGCCGTCGGCGCGGTCGGGATGGTTCATCCGTACGCGTAGGCGGATGCTTACGTCCTGATCGCGCGGGAGCCGGAAGTTCTTGGGCAGGCTGAGGCTAACGCCGTAATCCTTGGCCTGGCCGGCATGATAGGCGTAGGCCTCCATGCGTCCGTCGGCCCGCCACATTGGGCGCACGGAGAATCCGTTGAGGCCGTCGGCTTTCCGGCCACCGGTGGTCTTGCCCGGGCCGCCGCCGAGTCCGGGGAGCTTGCCGCCTCGGCGCCAGTCGAAGTCAGCCGAGAAGCGGACCACGTAAGAGAGGATGACTTCGTCGCGGCCTGCGAAGGACTGATTCCAGGCCGCGCCGCCTTCGGACGGGCCGATGCGACCCGGGGCGTAATCTACCCGCCAGCGATTACCTGTGGGACGGGCGACCACGCTGACGCGGCCTTCGCTGACGCCGTCTTCCCAGGGGCAGCCGGGCCAGTCGGCACGCCAGACCTTCGTCTCGTAAGGGCCCGGTGCCGCGGCCGGTGCGCGGGGAATCGCGGCCGAAGCAGAAAAGGCGCAGAGGAGCAGGAGGCTGGCTAACGAAAACTTAGGCATGGGTCTAGCGCTCAGGGGGGAGGAAGAGGCGGCTGCGCGCAAGCCCATGGATGAGGGCGCGTAGGCGATGGCCTTCCCCGCGGGTTTCTTCGACGATGCGTCGGATCTCCGCCCGGTCGGCGTAGGAGACTTCCGCGCCGGTGGCGTAGCGCGTCAGGTGGGCGACGAAGGCCCGGGCGAGCCTGGCGTCATCGGCGGCGAGGCGGGCGATGAGCTCTCCCGGGCCGGCGAAGGTCCGCCCGTCGCGGAGTTCTCCGGAGGCGTCGACCTGCGGGCCGAGCTTGTATTCGACACGCCAAGCCTTTAGATCCTTCTCCGCAGGGACGTCGCCTTGGCCGTTGGAGCGATAGCGGGAGCGCAGGCCACCGATTGGATCGAAGGCCTCGAGCGCGAAGCCGGGCGGATCGATCTTGGCGTGACAGGCCGCGCAGTTGGGGTCGGAGCGATGCTTGGCGAGCTGCTCGCGGACCGTGGTGGCGCCGCGGGTGTCGGGGTCGACCGCGGAGATGCCGGGCGGCGGCGTCGGCGCCGGGTCGTCGAGGAGGCGGTCAGAGACCCAGACGCCGCGTTTGACGGGTGAGGTGGTCGTGCCATTGGCGGTGAGCTTATGGATGGCCGCCTGGCCGAGGAGTCCGCCGCGGAGATGGTCGGAGGGCAGCGCGACCTTGCGACGTTCGACGCCGCTCACGCTGGTGATGCCGTAATGCTCGGCGAGACGCTGCGTGAGCATCGCGAAGCCCGGCCGCAGCAACGTCCGTGCGGGAAGGTCTTCCCTGATCACTTCGGCCAGGAAGGCCGCGGGCTCGCCGGCGACGCCCTCGCCGAGCAGGAAGCGGTATTCCGGATAGAGCAGCGGGTCAGGATTGGTCTCGTCGAGCCGGTTCAGGTCTAGCCACTGACGCGTGAAGTCGCTGACGAAGCGTTCCGCCCGGGGGTCGGCCAGCAAGCGGACGACCTGGGCGTGGAGTATTGCCGGGCGGCGCAGGGAGGCGTCGCGGGCGGCGGCGAGCAGGGGGGCGTCCGGCGGGCCGTTCCAGAGCCAGTAGGAAAGCCGCGAGGCCAAGGTGAACTCGGCAGGGTTGGGGGCGGCGTCGCCGGGCAGGAAGAGGAATTCAGGTGAAGTCAGCACGGCCACGTAGACGCGGCGCATGGCGTCTTCGAAGCAATCCTTCGATGCCAGACGACGGCGCAGGAGTTCCAGGTAAGGCTCGAGCTCCGCTTCCGCTACGTCACGACGGAAGGCGCGCGGGAGGAAGTCCGCGAGCAGGCGGCGGGCGTCTTCGGTCGGGTCGTCCGACTGCACCGTCTCGAGCTTCGGGTCGCGTTCCGCGGGCTTGAGGTCGAAATACATGCTCGGCAGGTACCCGCCTTGGCTCCGGACCTTATCGCGACGCGGGGGCAGGGCTTCGCCTCCAGCCCAAGGTTTGATGGGTAACGAACCAAAGAGCCGGCTGTGGCTGACGGGCGGCCAGGCCGGGTTGAGCGGGCCTTCGATCTCGAACCAGTCGAGCGCTACTCCGGGGCCGACATGCTTGGCGGCTCGGCCGGCGACCTGGCCGATGCGCAGTCCGTTCCAAGGCACCGACACCGGGTCGAAGACGATGGATTCATGCGCGTCGAGCCAGGTCGTGATCTCACCGACCTTGGATTCCATCGACGGCGCCGTGAAGGCGGCGAGCAGGCGGCCGCCTTCCTGCTGCTTGCCTTCTTCGTGGGCCCGGAGCACCGCGGACTGCGGGGCCTCGCAGGGGTTCGGCCGGCCGGTGGCCCAGTGGAAGCCCCAGACGGAGAGTCTTAGGCGATACATGCCGGCGTAGATCGGGGCGACGTTCATCGCCGCTTCGTAACCCGCGAGGTTCGGGTTGAGCAGGCCGACCGCGCTCTGGCTCTTGGCTACGGCGTCGCTTTTGATCATAGCGCCGCGGTCCTTGAGGTCGGGACCTTCGAAGCCGACATGGCCCTTCTTGTCCTCATCGCCGCCGCGGACGGGCAGGGCCGGGTCAGGTTGCTTGTCCTTCAGCAGCACATACTGTCCTTGGGCGAGATTCGCCCCGAACTTGAACAGCCCGGCCGGGTAGACGCGCTTCTGATAGACGCGGGGCGGCGTGCTCCGGGTCGCGATGGCGAGGTCGAGCGCCTTCTCGACCGCTTCGGCGTAGGCGGCGAGATGTCCGGGGGAGAGGTCAAGCCCGCCGGCGATCTTGTCATAGCCGGCCACCCGTCCGTCGGAAGGCAGGAGGCCTTGGATGTCGAGGCGCGGCAGGGCGAGGAGGTCTTGCAGGGTATTCTCGAATTCCACCCGGGTCAGCCGGCGGAGCTGGACGCGGGTCGGGCGGGCTTCGGCGGAGAGCTTCGTCAGCGTGGCGTCGCGTTCCGTCAGGTAGATTGAGGCCTCGTCGGCCGGGGGCCGCTCCTTGCGCGTGGGGGGAGGCAGCTCGCCGGCCGCCACCGCAGCATGGAGCTGGACCCACTTCGCCGGGTGCGACTA
>JBJTAX010000234.1:0-4800 GCA_046091055.1 Verrucomicrobiota bacterium
TCTCTAAACCAAATTATACCTACCATGAAAAAGACCCCGCAACTCCTGAGCCTCACGGCCGCCGCCCTCCTCCTCGCGGGCTGCGCCAACGACGGCCAGGCCCCCAAGGCCGCCGCCACCGCCCCCAAGGCCAACCCGTACAAAGTCGAGATCTTCAACGGCAAGGACCTCGCGGGCTTCAAGAAGCTCGGCGGCGACGCCACCTACGCCGTGAACGCCCAAGGCGCCCTCGTCGGCACCTCGACCCTCAACACGCCGAACACCTTCCTCGCCACCGAGATGGACTACGCGAACTTCGTCCTCGAGTATGACTTCAAGAACGACCCGCGCCTGAACTCGGGCGTGCAGTTCCGCAGCCACTCCGAAGCCAAGGAAGTCGCCTACAAGGGCGCCGACGGCAAGCCCGCCAAGGTCCCGGCCGGACGCGTCCACGGCTACCAGGCCGAGATCGACACCGACCCGAAGAACGTGAAGAAGCCCGACACCGAGGCCCGCATGTGGTCCGCCGGTCTCTACGAAGAAGGCAGGCGCGGCTGGATCTTCCCCGGCTTCGGCGGTGGCGACGCCCTCGCTTTCTCCAAGCAAGGCCGCGAGATCACCAAGGTCGGCGAGTGGAACCACGTGAAGGTAGAAGCCAATGGCAACCGCATCCGCACCTGGCTCAACGGCGTGCCGCGCGTCGACGTGCGTGACGACGGCTACCGCACCGGCTTCATCGCCTTCCAGGTCCACGGCATCGGCAAGGACGCCGCCAAGGCCGGCACCACCGTCGAGGGGCGCAACATCTCGCTAACGAGGATCCCCGATAACACCCTGACCGAGTCCGAGAAGGCCGACGGTTGGAAGCTCCTCTTCGACGGCCGCTCTAGCAAGGGCTGGCGCTCCGCGAAGGGTCCGGACTTCCCGAAGGCCGGCTGGTCCGTCGAGAAGGGAACGCTCCGCACCGCCCAGGGCGACGGCAAGGAATCTGCCAACGCCGGCGACATCATCACCATCGAGCGCTTCAAGGAGTTCGAAGTGTCCGTCGACTTCAAGCTCACCAAGGGCGCGAACAGCGGCCTAAAGTACTTCGTGCAGCCGGACCTCAACCAGGGCGCCGGCTCGGCCTTCGGCCTGGAGTTCCAGATGCTCGACGACGCCGTCCACCCGGACGCCAAGCTCGGCCGCGACGGCAACCGTACCGTCTCCTCGCTCTACGACCTGAAGACGGCCTCCAAGGACAAGCGACCCAACCGCATCGGCGAATTCAACAACGCCTACGTGATCGCGAAGGGCACCAAGGTCGAACACTGGCTCAACGGCCGTCTCGTCGTCTCCTACGACCGAGGCACCCAAGAGTTCCGCGACCTCGTGGCGAAGTCCAAGTACGCCGACCCTAAGTATGGCAAGAACTTCGGCGAGTGGGCCGACGGCCATATCCTCCTGCAGGAACACGGCGACGAAGTCTGGTTCCGCAACGTGAAACTCCGCGACCTCGCTCCGAAGCCGGTCGCCAAGCCCGCGGCCAAAGGCAAGGGCGGCAAGAAGGCCCCGGCCAAGAAGTAAGCCCTCCCAGCGGCGCTGACGAAGGCCGGACAACGCGAGTCGCCCGGCCTTTTCTTCGCCCATATGGCTGAGGCGTTGCATGCCTCCGCCGGAAGGGCTTAAGTGACGTCAACCCCGAGCCATGCGCCCTACCCTGCTCTTCGCCGCCCTCTGCGCGGTCCTCATCGGCCACTCCGCCGAAACGACGCGCCCCAATATCCTCTTCGTCATCGCCGACGACTGGGGCAACGGCCACGCCGGCGCCTACGGTTGCTCTTGGGTGAAGACGCCGAACTTCGACCGCCTCGCCAAGGAAGGCCTGCTCTTCCTCAACGCCTACACGCCGACCGCGAAGTGCTCTCCGTCGCGCTCAAGCATCATGACCGGACGTCACCCGTGGCTCCTCGGCGCCGCGGCCAACCATACGCCCATTTTCCCGCCGGAGATCGGCATCCTGCCCGAAGCCCTCGCCAAGGCGGACTACTTCTACGCCTCCACCGGCAAGGTCTGGAGCCCTGGTGAATCCTTGAAAGCCGACGGCTCGCCCCGACCGATGACGGGCAAGGTCTACCAGAAGCGTCGCCTCCAGCCTCCGGCCAAGGCCATCGCGCCGAATGACTACGCGGCCAACTTCGCCGACTTCCTCAAGGAGACCTCCGCCGATAAGCCGTGGTTCTTCTGGCTCGGTTTCCAGGAACCGCATCGCGCCTACGAAGAAGGCAGCTACGCCCGCTTCGGCAAGCAGCCCGGCGATGTGGACCGCGTACCGAAATACTGGCCCGATAACGCGACGGTCCGCGGCGACATGCTCGATTATGCGGTGGAGGTCGAATACCTCGACGCCCAGCTCGGCAAGGTCCTCGCACAGCTCGAGGCCCGCGGCGAACTGGACCGCACCTTGATCATCGTGACGTCCGACAACGGCATGCCCTTCCCCCGCGTGAAGGGATCGGCCTACGAGAACGCCAACCACCTGCCCTTCGCGGTCCGCTGGCCCGCCGGCATCGCGCGCTCCGGCCGCAAGGTCGCCGACTATGTCGGCTTCGCCGACCTCGCTCCGACGTTCCTCGAAGCCGCCGGCCTGGCCTGGGACAAGTCCGGCCTGCTCCCGGCGTCGGGTCGCAGCCTCTTCGACGTCTTCAAGTCCGACGGCGCCCAGCCCCTGCCGGGCCGCGACTTCACCTTGATCGGCCGCGAACGCAACGACCTCGGTCGTCCGCACGACGAAGGCTACCCGGTACGCGGCATCGCCAAGGGTGGCCTGCTCTACCTCGAGAACGCCGAGCCGTCCCGCTGGCCGGCCTGCAATCCGGAGACCGGCTACCTCGATACCGACGCGAGCCCGACGAAGAGCTTCATCCTCCAAGCGCGCCGCGCCGCCGGGACCGACCCCTTCTGGGAACTCTGCTTCGGGATGCGCCCCGGACGCGAGCTCTACGACCTGAAGGCCGATCCTGACTGCGTACAGAACCTCGCCGCCACGCGGAATGCCGACGTCGAGAAACTCCGCACCCAGATGTGGGCTGAGCTCAAGCAGCAAGGCGACCTCCGCACCCTCGGACGCGGTGCCGAATACGACGCCTTCCCCCATCCCGACACCCGCCGCCGCGGCTTCTACGAACGCTACCTCAAGGGTGAGCCCGTCGACGCCAACTGGGTCAGCAAATCCGACTTCGAACCCACCCCGATCAAGCCCGCCCGCTGACCATGCGCCTCGTCTCCGCCCTCGCCCTGCTCCTCGCCGCCCTAGCCCCGGCCGCGGAACCGCGTCCGAACATCCTCTTCTTCTTCGCCTACGACTGGGGTGGCTTCGCCCGCATCTACGCCGAGCATGGAAACCTGGCCGGCCCGAACGTTCTGATCCGCACCCCGAACCTCGACCGCCTCGCCAAGGAAGGGGTGCTCTTCCGCAACGCGCACGTCAACGCGCCCTCCTGCACGCCCTGCCGCAGTTCGCTGCTCTCGGGCCAGCACTTCTGGCGCACCGGCCGGGGCGCCATCCTCCAAGGCGCGGTCTGGGACGAATCCATCCCGACCTACCCGCTGCTCCTCCGCGACGCGGGTTATCATCTCGGCAAGTCCTATAAGGTCTGGAGTCCCGGCTCGCCGGCCGACGCCCCTTACGGCGGCCAGCAGCACGCGTTCGAGAAGTCCGGCCGCGGCTTCAATAACTTCTCGGAAAACGCGACGGACCTCGTGGCGAAAGGCGCCACGGTCGAGGCCGCCCGGGCCAAGCTCCTCGAAGAGGTCCGCGGCAATTTCAAGGCGATGCTCGCGGCGAAAGCGACCGACCAGCCTTTCGCCTATTGGTTCGGACCGACTACCACTCACCGCACCTGGGTGCGGGGCAGTGGCCAGAAACTCTGGGGCCTCGATCCCGACGCCCTCAAGGGTAAGCTGCCGGCGTTCCTGCCGGACGTCCCGGTGGTGCGCCAAGACCTCGCCGACTACCTCGGCGAAGTCCAGGCCCTCGACGCCGCGATGGGCGTATTGCTCGAGGAACTCGACCGCGCCGGCGAACGGAGCAAGACGCTGATCGCCGTGAGCGGCGACCACGGCGCCCCGGGCTTCCCGCACGGTAAGTGCAACCTTTATGGCTTCGGTACCGGCGTCTCGCTCATCGTATCCGGTGCCGGCGTGCAGGGCGGACGCGTGGTGGACGACATGGTGACGTTGCCCGACCTGGCCCCGACCTTCCTCGAAGCCGGGGGCGTGAAGCCGCCCGCGGTCATGACGGGCCGTTCGCTCTGGAACGTCCTGAAGTCGGACCGCCAAGGCGTGGTCGACCCGACCCGCACCTGGGTCGTCGCCGGCCGCGAGCGTCACGTCGAGGTCGCTCGTCCGGACTACTCGCCCTACCCGCAGCGCGCCCTGCGCACGCAGGACCATGTCCTGATCGTCAACTTCAAGCCCGAGCGCTGGCCGCTGGGTAATCCTTATCGCCTCGACGGCACAGATGAGCCGACCTTCGCAGAGCTCGCCCAGACGACGTTCGTGACGCTGCCCGACGACGATGCCGGCCCGACCAAGGCTTGGTTCGTCGGCGCCCGCAAATCTCCCGAGTGGTCAGCGCTCTTCGAGAAGTTCTACGGCCGCCGTCCGATGTTCGAACTCTACGACCTGAAGGCCGACCCGCACGAGATGAACAACATGGCCGAGTCACCCGCCTACGCCGCCGTGCGCAAGGAGATGACCGAGCGCCTCTTCACGATCCTCCGCGAGACCGGCGACCCGCGCATGCTCGAGGACGGCAAATATTTCGAGACCCCTCCCTTG
>JBJTAX010000235.1:0-3538 GCA_046091055.1 Verrucomicrobiota bacterium
AGGCGATCGACGCCGAGCCCGAGGCAGGCAGGGCCTCCGAGGGAGGCGTCGAGGTAAGCCTCGCCCGCGAAGAGGCGGACGGGTTCAGCCGAGGACTGATCCCAACGCCATACGTCACCGTTGGCGGCGAGCATCAGGATATCGCGTTGGTTCGGGTGTCCGACGACCCGGGTCGGGTTGAACTTCAAGGGCAGGGCGATGCGCAGCTGCCAGCCCTCCGGCGCGGGCGGGAGCGTCGTCGGGCACATCGATTCGACCAGCTGCTCGAACGTCGGGTAGCGGGAGCGGGTCCGAATCTCCGCGATCTCCTTCAGGTCCGTCTTCGGCAGGGCGTTGCCCCAGGCGGAGAAGATGAAATTGAACAGCTCGACCATCTGCCCGTCCTTCAGGGCGACCGCCGGCATCTGGCCGAGGTAGGTATGTCCGTTGACCGTGAGCGGCCCTCGGAGCCCCTCCATGGGTGCCCGGAGGGCGTTTTCTCGGTGGGTGCGCAGGAAGTCGGCCCCGGCCAGCGGCGGAAAGACGCCTGGGATGCCTCTGCCCTCGGGGCCGTGGCAGGCCGAGCACTGGATGCGGTAGAGGTCGGAGCCGTCGGCCTGGGCCAAGGCCGGTACCATGACCAGGCAAAGAAGGGTGAAGGGAGCCGGCCGACGCATGAGCTGAATGACGTTTATTGACATGATAATCGGAGGCCTGTCGAGCATCTCAGGGTTGCAGGAAACGAGTCGATCGCCAAACCTACATTCACCCCCAATGCGTTTCCCCTCGCTTTTGCTCTCCTTTTTCGTCGCCGTCGTCGCGGCCGCCGATCGTCCCAACAACCTTTTCATCCTCACGGATGACCAAGGTTACGGCGATCTGAGCGCCCACGGGAACCCGATCCTCAAGACTCCGAACCTCGACAAGCTCCGCGGCGAGAGCGTCCGTTTCGTCGATTTCCAGGTCTCGCCGACCTGCTCTCCGACGCGCAGCGCCCTGCTGACCGGACGGCATGAATTCAAGAACGGCGTCACGCACACCATCTTTGAACGTGAACGGATGGCCCTGGGCGCCGCGACGCTGACCGAACAGCTGCAGAAGGACGGCTACCGGACCGGCATCTTCGGCAAGTGGCACCTCGGGGACGAGGCCGAGTATCAGCCGAAGAGGCGCGGCTTCGACGAAGTCTTCATCCATGGCGCCGGTGGCATCGGCCAGAGCTATCCGGGCAGCTGCGGCGACGTCCCGGGCAATTCCTATTACGGCCCGACGATCCTGCATAACGGCAAGTTCGTGAAGACTTCCGGTTATTGCACCGACGAGTTCTTCGCGCAGGCGACCCGCTGGATCGAGGGAGAAGCCGCGGCCAAGCGTCCGTTCTACGCTTATATCGCGACCAATGCCCCGCACGGGCCCTACCATGCCCGCCCTGAAGACGCGGCTCTCTACGAAGGCAAGGGACTCGGCAAGGACACTGAGAACTTCTTTGGCATGCTCCACAACATCGACCAGAACGTCGGCAAGATCCTGACCAAGCTCGAGGCCTTGGGCGTGGCGAAGGACACCTTGGTCGTCTTCATGAACGACAACGGCGGCACCGCCGGCGTGAAGGTCTTCAACGCCGGCATGCGTGCGGCCAAGGGCACGCCCTACATGGGCGGTATCCGCGCGATCTCCTTCTGGCGTCTGCCCGGACGCTTCCAGCCCATGGACGTCAAGGCGCTCTCGGCGCACGTCGACTTCGCCCCGACGATCTTGGAACTCACCGGCACTTCCGCTTCCGAGACCATGAAGTCTCAGCTCGAAGGGCGCAGCTTGCTGCCGTTGCTGACGGCCAAGCCTGGTCAGGACATCGCCTGGCCGGACCGGACACTCTTCACGCACGTCGGCCGCTGGGGCAACATGCTCAAAGGCGTCGATCCGGAGGTCGGCAAGTACGCCCAGACCAGCGTCCGCACCATCCGCTGGCATCTCGTCTCCGCTGTCAACGCTGGCAACGCCGCCAAGGGCAAAGGCAAGGCCGCCAAGAAGAGCGCGCCCGAGGGCGCTCCGGCCGTCGCGATGCCGAACTGGCAGCTCTTCGATCTCAGCGTCGATTACGGTGAGACCACGGACGTCGCCGCCCAGCATCCGGAAGTCGTCGCCGATCTGATCGCCAGGCATGACGCCTGGTGGAAGGAATGCCGCCCGCTCATGGTCAACGAGAACGTCGCCGGACCGGCCGAGAATCCCTTCAAGGTGCTCTACCAAGCCCAGGTCGGAAAGTGACCTATATCAGTTGAACCGTTGATGTGTCGATCGGGTGGCCAGAGAGGCTGGCTGCTGCCTCTCGCGACCGATCGGTTGCCGGAAGTCCCATTGAGTGCCGCGGAGAGGCCTATTGGACTGATTGATGCCGAGCCGCAATGGGGGCTAGGTCTGGCCAACTGTTCAGCCGTTCAACAGGTCAACTAATCGATTAAGCAAGGAGCTTCTTGACCACTTCACCGTGAATATCCGTCAGGCGGAAGTCGCGTCCTTGGTAGCGGTAGGTCAGGCGGGTGTGCTGGACCCCCATCAGGTGCAGGATCGTCGCGTTGAGGTCGTGCACGTGGACGCCGTCCTTGACGATGTTGTAACTGAAGTCGTCGGTCTCGCCGTAGGTCGTGCCCTTGTTGACGCCGGCGCCGGCCATCAGGACCGTGAAGCAACGGGGGTGGTGGTCGCGGCCGTAGTTCGTCTCCGTGAGCACGCCTTGCGAGTAGGTCGTGCGGCCGAATTCGCCGCCCCAGACGATGAGCGTGTCGTCGAGCAGACCGCGTTGCTTGAGGTCGGTGAGCAAGCCGGCCGTGGCCTGGTCGGTGTCGGCGCACTGGCCCTTGATGGCCTTCGGGAGGCCGCCGTGGTGGTCCCAGCCCATGTGGAAGAGCTGCACGAAGCGCACGTCGCGTTCGCAGAGACGGCGGGCCAGGAGGCAGTTCGAGGCGTAGGAGCCGGGACGCTTCACGTCGGGACCGTAGAGGTCGAGCACGTGCTGAGGCTCCTTTGAGAGGTCGAGCAGGTCGGGCACGCTCGTCTGCATGCGGAAGGCCATCTCGTATTGCGAGATGCGGGTCTGGATCTCGGGGTCGCCCAGGACGCCGTGGCGCTGGTTGTTGAGCGCGGCGAGCTCGTCGAGCTGTTCGCGGCGGACTTCGCGGGGGATCCCGTCGGGATCCTTGAGGTAGAGCACGCGCTCGCCCTTGTTGCGGAGCTTCACCCCTTGGAGCTTGGAGGGCAGGAAGCCCGCGCCCCAGAGTCGGTCGTAGAGCGGCTGGTCGTCCGGTCGGCCGCTGCCGAAGGACGTCATCACCACGTAGGCGGGCAGGTCGGCGTTCTCGCTGCCCAGGCCGTAGGCGGACCAGGCGCCGATGCTGGGGCGGCCGGCGAGCTGGGAGCCCGTCTGCATGAACGTGATGGCTGGGTCGTGGTTGATGGCCTCCGTGTGCATGGCGCGGACGACGCACCACTCGTCGGACTTCGAGGCGATGTGCGGGATCAGCTCGCTGAACCAGTTGCCGGACTGGCCATGCTGCTTGAA
>JBJTAX010000236.1:0-3781 GCA_046091055.1 Verrucomicrobiota bacterium
ATCCTCGCGGGCCGGCGAGCCCGCATGGGCGCGGTCACCCGAGAGGTTCTCGGTCAGCTGCGATGGATCTTCGACGACGCCGATAGCCGGGCGGGCAGCCTGACCGTTGGCGGCGGAGGGAGCGGCGCCACGGGGCGTACCACGACGACCGAACTGCTTCGGGGCCGTGATGGTGCCGGGCTTGGTGGCGGGTTCGGACGAGGCCCCGATCACGGAGAGCGGAGGGAGTTCCGCGTGGGCGGACTCCAGCTGGGCTTCGTTGAGGCTGGCGGCGGGGGTGCGGACTTCACTGGCGCCTGCGTCCGCGGCGGGCTGGTGGGCGGAGACCGGCTCCCGACCCTGGGTTTCTTCTTGGCTCATGTTGCTTATGTTGGGGCGGCCTTCGTTGTGGCCGACCGGATGATGCGGCCGTTCCGTTGTGGAGCGGCGACGCGGTTTGTCGGACCCTTGGTGACGGAGGACGAACCTCCTTGGGGTGCCGAAATGACCCGGGAGAAGCTCCCGTAAACCTTGTGAATAACCACCCCCTCTTGGTTAACAACAAGAAAGTCCCTCAACGGGCCTCTTCTGTGAACCTTTGTTCACGAATCAGCACGATTTTGACGGTTCCTTGGTAGGAAAGGGTCTCTTCCACCTTCAGGCGCAGGCGGCGGGCGAGCTCAGTGGCCCCGAAATCGTCGACTTTCCCCGGGTCGACGATGACCCGGAGTTCGCGGCCGGACTGGAACGCGTAGGCTTCGCGGATTCCTTCGAAACTAAGGGCAAGCTCTTCGAGGCGGCGGACGCGTTGGGCGTAGGATTCCAAGGTGGAGGAGCGCGCCCCCGGGCGGGACCCCGAGGCCGCGTCGGCGATCATCACCAGGGGGGCGTACACGCTTTCGCTTTCGACTTCACGATGGTGGGCGGCCACCGCGTTGACCACGCGGGCGTCTTCGCCGAGGCGCCGGAGCAGGGCGGCGCCGGCCAGGGCGTGGCTTCCGCCGGCTTCGGCTTCGATCGCTTTGCCGAGGTCATGCAGCAGGCCTGCGCGCTTCGCCGGGATCGGATCGACGCCGATTTCGGCGGCGAGCATCGCGCAGAGCTGCGCGACCTCGATCGAGTGGGCGAGCGTGTTCTGGTTGGCGGACAGCCGGAAGTGCAGGCGGCCCAGCAGCTCTTCGACCGAGGCGTCCATCGGCGGCAGTCCCAGGTCGCGCACGGCGTCGCGGCCCAGGCGGCGCGCGTGCTTGAGCACTTCGTCGACGGCGACGCGAACGCTGTCCTCGATGAGGCCGGGCGAGATGCGTCCATCCTTGACGATGCGTTCGAGGGCGATGCGCGCGATCTCGCGACGGACCGGGTCGAAGCAGGAGACCATCGCCAGGCCTGGCGTCTCGTCTATGAGCAGGGTCGCGCCGGTGATCTGCTCGAAGGTGCGGATGTTGCGGCCTTCGCGGCCGATCAGGCGGCCCTTCATGTCCTCGTTCGGCAGGGAGACGGAGAGGGCCGTCGCGTCCTGGGTGGTCGAGGTCGTCAGCCGTTGCATTGCCGAGAGCAGCGTGCGGCGGGCTTCGTCGTCGATGTCCTGTTCGACCTGGTCGAGCAGGCCGCGGCGGAGGTGCTGGGCTTCCTCGCCGTATTCCTCGCGGAGGTGGTCGAGCAGGAGGACGCGGGCTTCCTCGGGCGTGACCTTGGCGAGACGTTGCAGTTCCCGCAGCAGGTGGTCGCGTTGCCGGGCGTTCTCGCGTCCGAGCTCGGCGGAAGCGGCGGCGGCGGCTTCCGCCTCGGCCATCGCCCGGGCCGCGGCCTTCTGCTCGGCCTCGGCCTGGGCGTGCAGCTCGGCCGCCTCGACGGTCGCCTCCCGGCGGGCCAGCTCGATTTCATCGCGCAGGCGGGCCTCGCGGACGGCTCCCAAGGTGTTTTCACGCCATTTGGCCACGGCGTAGGCCACGATGGCTCCGGAGGAGAAGGCCACGGCGGCGAGGATGCTTTGGTCGGCGGCGACAGGCATGTTCGTCGTGATCTCCGGAGGTCCGGGCGCCTACGCTTGCCGACCACGCTGCTTCGGCAAGCCCTTTCGGGAGGTTGGCCTTGCCTCCGGGCCGCGTCCGAGGTTGCCTCCGGCATGTCCCGAAACCTTGACGAAGTGCCTTCGCCGGCCGCGATCTGGTGGGATAATTTCGCCAATTTCGCCTGGCGGACGGACTGGACGCAGGTGGTGATCGTCCTCTTCCTGAGTGCGCTCGGCGTCGTCGCCATCCATTCCGCGGGGAGCGCGCGGGAGTCGACTTTCTACCGGTCGCAGATCGTCTTCGTGGCCGTCGGCTGGGTCGCCTACTGGGCGGTCTCGGCGATGGACTACCGCATCATCCAGCGGTATGCCCGGCATGTCTTCCTTGCCAGCGTCGCCTTGCTGGTCCCCGTGTCCCTTTGCGCGCTGGCCAAGACCGACCTCGGCGGCTTCATCCGCAGCATCAACGGAGCCCGCCGGTGGATGGATTTCGGACCTATTTCGATCCAGCACTCGGAGTTCGCGAAGGTCGGGGCCCTGGTCTTCCTGGCGGCTTTGCTGGCCCGTTCGCCGATCGGGACCTTTCGCGCGACCTGGCCGACCGTCGTCCGTTGCCTCGGGGCCGCCGCGGTCCCGTTTGTCTTGATTTTTGTGCAGCCGGACCTAGGTTCGGCGCTCATCTACCTGCCGCTTTCATTCCTGCTCCTTTTCGCCGCCGGCCTGGCCTCCAGGTTCTTCCTTGTGGCCGGCGTCGTCGCCGTGTTGCTGGCGGGTACGGTCGCCTTGGATCTGCGCGAATACGCGGCCCGGATCGACCAATACGCCAAGGCCAATCCGACGGCCAAGGACCCGGTCCGCGCGGTCCGCGGGCAGCATGAGGCCCAGGCCTGGTTCTTCCTGCTCAAGGATTATCAGCGTGAGCGTATCATGTCTTTCGTGGCGCCCGAGGTGATCGACCCCAAAGGGCTCGGCGTCACTTGGAACGTCAACCAGGCCGTCATCGCCGTCGGCCGCGGGGGCTTCCGGGGGCAAGGCATCGGCAACGGCACGCAGGCGCGCTTCGGATACCTGCCGGAAGCCGCGGCGCACAACGACTTCCTTTTTTCCGGGATGGCCGAGGAGATCGGCTTCACCGGCGGACTCTTGGTGATCGGCGCATTTGTCCTCCTGTTCTGGCGCGTCGTGCGAACGGCGGCCCGGGCGGCGGACCGTTTTGGTTCCTTGCTCGCGATCGGCGCGGCGGTCGTGCTCGGCACGCACGTCGTGATCAACGTGGGCATGAACATCGACCTGATGCCCGTCACCGGGGTCCCCCTTCCTTTCCTTAGCTACGGAGGGTCTTTCGTTCTCAGCTGTTTCCTGCTCCTTGGACTCGTCCAGAGCGTCCACCGGCATTCGGCCGGCGGCGGCGAAGGCGGAGGCTCTCCGGCAACCGGCTTAACCGCCTGACCGAGATGCCCGACAACACCGAACCCGAAGATATCCATGACGAGCTGCCCGAGGGCGGCGAACAGACCTCCCCGATCGACCAGCGCAAGCTGGCCGAAGAGGCGGTCAAGCGGCGCAAGGAACTCCCGCTCCTCCAGCGCATCGTCAAGCACTTCTCCAAGGACCGCGCCGTTTACCGGGAGCTCGTGATCAACGCCGAGACCCTCGAGAAGCGGGTCGCGCTCCTCACCAACGGCGTCCTCGACAAGTTCGAGATCGAGCACAAGGGGGAGAACCGGATGGTCGGCGCGATCTTCAAGGGGCGCGTCCAGAACCTCGAGGGCGGGCTCAAGGCCGCCTTCG
>JBJTAX010000237.1:0-5731 GCA_046091055.1 Verrucomicrobiota bacterium
GCTGAGGCCAAGCGTCAGGTAACCAAAAGCCTGCCCAGCCAGAAAGCCCGGCCAACCGTCCTGGTCTTTGATGGCCGAATACAGCCAGAACCGGATCGGCAAGGCGCACAGGACGACGATGAAGTAGCCGGCGACCTCGCGGCGAAGATTCCGTTTGAAATCCGAGGGATGGCTATTGACCATGCTCGAAAGGCTTCTCGGCGGGCACGATCACCGGAGCGATGACGGACTTCCACACGGCGTAGCCGGCGGGGAGCATGTGGATATCGCCAGGTTTGAAGAGCTCCTCGCGCGGCTGGCCGTCGGCGCCGATGAGCGGCGCGGTGATGTCGATGAACTTCATCCAAGGCTGGCTGGCGCATTCCTGGGCGAGCAGCGCGTTCGTCTTCCGGAGTTCGGCGATCTTGAGGAAACGCTTGCCGGGGCTGGGCACGACGCCGAGCACGTAGAGGCGCGCCTGCGGCAACGCGGCGTGGAACTTGCCGTGCAGCTTGCGGAAGGCGGCGAGCACCTCCTCGGGCGCGGCGCCGGCGTTGATATCGTTGCTGCCTTCGTACAGGATCACGGCCCGCGGCTTGAACGGGATGGCGAGATGGTCGACGAACAGGTCCGCGGCCTGATGCATCCGACTGCCGCCGATGCCGAAGTTATGGACGCTGAGCGGCGCCAGGTCCTCCTTCACGCTCTTCCAATACTGCATGTGCGAACTGCCGAGGCAGATGACGCCCCCGGGCGCCGGCGGCTCCTTCTGGGCGGCGGCCAGCACCTTCTGGTAAAGGGCCAGGACCTTCGCGGAAGAGGCCTTATCCGTCAGGACCTCGTCGGCGGCGCCGAGGACCGTCGAGGCCAGCAACAGGACGCAAAGCAGGCGCAGGGGCATGCCCCTTACTTAGCCTCTTTGGCCTTCTTTGTCTTCTTCTTTTTCTCTTCCTTGTTGGCGCTGCGGCCGGAGCCGTCACCGACCTCGTCCTTGTGACCGGCGCCGGGATTCAAGCCCTTCAAGGCGGCCGAGAGGCGCGCCCGGGCGGCCACGGCGGCCTCATCCTTGCTGTCGGCGGCCACGGCGGCCTCCTTGAACGGGGCGTCCTTCATGTCGTAAAGCACGCCGGCATGGTCCAGCTTCCAGCCAGCCTCCCGGACGTAGTAGTGGTTGCTGAGCTGGCAATAGGCCCAGGCCCGCGGAGACTTCGAGTCGCCCTTGAAGCGGGAGACGAGGCTGCGGCCGTCGATCTCGCGACCAGCCGGCAACGGCGCGCCGGCGATTTCGGCGAAAGTCGGCAGGAGGTCGCTGGCGTCAGCTACGTCGGCGTCCACCTTCCCGCAAGGCGACACGCCGGGCCAGGCGGCGAAGAAGGGCACGAGGCCGCCGCCTTCCTTCATGGAGCCCTTCTCCCCTTCGATCCGCTTGCCGCCGATGGTCGCCTCCGGGGCGTTGGACTTGGCGCTCCCGTTGTCGCCCATGAAGACGATCAGGGTGTTCTCGCGCAGCTTCAGCCGCTCGAGCTCGGCCACCAGCTTGCCCACGAGCTTATCCATGTAGGAGATGTTGTCCGCATAATGTCGCTTCCGCCTGGCCGATTCCCCTTCGCCTTTCGGCGCCGGAGCGCTGTCCGGCGTCGGCAGGATATCGCCGTGCACGTGGGACATCGAATAATACAGGAAGAACGGGCCGTCCTTGCGCGCCTCGAGCCAGGCCGTCGCGTCCTTGTGGAGGAGGTCCGGGATATACTCGTCGTCCTTCACCGCGATGGTCTTGCCGTCGACGACATAGGTGTCGGGGTCGCCGCGGACCTCGCCGCCCTCGGACATCGGTCCGGCGACCTTGCTGTTCCAATACATGCCGCTGCCTTTGAAATAGAATTCATGGTCGAAACCCCAGTCCGAAGGATCGCCGGACGGCGTGAGCTGGCCCCACTTGCCGATCATGGCGGTCGCATAGCCGGACTGCCTCAGGACGGTCGGAATCATGATCTCCGCCTTTTCTCCGGTCCGCGGGATGGTCTTGCAGGCATCCTGCGTGACCGCGCCGGTCCGGAAAGCGTAGCGCCCCGTCAGGATCAGCGCCCGGGACGGCCCGCAGAGCGGTGCGGTATAGAAGCGAGTGAAGCGCACGCCCTGCCTCGCCAAGGCGTCGATGTGCGGGGTCTTGTATCGGTCGGACCCGTTGCAACCCAGCTCGGCGAACCCGAGGTCGTCCGCGAGGATGTAGATGACGTTCGGCTTGGGGACGGCGGAAGCGCCCACGCAGGCCAAGGTCAAGAGGATGGAGAAAAGAGCTCGCATGGATTGCCTATGAAACCCCGCCAAGAGCTGAAGTTTGTCCGCAAAACGATGTTTCCATGACTCGGCCCGCTCTTCATGGTCAGCGCATGCGTCCCACCCTCCTCGCCCTGCTCGCCTGCGCCGCCCTTGCGGCCGCCGAGATCAAGGTCACCCCGCACGAAGCCGTCGACGTCGCCCAGGACGGCAAGGTCGTAGCCCGCTTCATGATGGCCCACGACGTCAGCACCCCGGCCAGGCGCCTGGAGACCTACAAGCCTTACCTCCACGTCTTCGACGCCGGTGGCGCCCTGCGCCTGACCAAAGGCCCGGGCTTCAGCTTCACCCACCACCGCGGCATCATGCTGGGCTTCGCGAAGATCACGGTCGCCGGCAAGACCTACGACCGCTGGCACATGGTCAAGGGCGACCAGGTGGTGACCGCCGTCCAGCCGACCGCCGACGGTTTCGTGGCCGCGATCGACTGGCAGGGTGCGACCGCCCAGGACAAGCCGATCCTCACCGAGGAACGGGCCTTCACGTTCACGAAGCCCGCCGCGCCCTTCTACCTCGCTGTCGAGATGCGGAGCACGCTCAAGCCCGACCACGGCGAAGCCAAGATCGACGGCGACCCCGAGCATGCCGGCGCGCAGTTCCGTCCGTCCGAGAAGATCGACGACACGAAGACGACCTACGTCTACCCGGGCAAGGACGTCCTCATCCACAAGGTGCGCGACCTGACCTGGGTCGCCGAGGTCTTCACGGTCGAAGGCCAGACCTTCACGGCCCTGCTGCTCAACCACCCTTCCAATCCCAAGGACACAGCCTTCTCGGCCTACCGAGACTACGGCCGCTTCGGCGCCTTCCCCAAGGGCGTCGCCACGCCGGAGTCCCCCTTCAAGCTCCGCTACCAGTGGCTGATCGCCGAAGGCGACGTCCGCGACGCCGCGGCCTTCCAGCAGGCCTACAACGCCTTCGCCGGCGTGAACGAGCCGACGCCGGCGGTGACGGTCATGCTCGCCGAGCAGCCGAAGCCGAAGGCCCCGGCCAAGAAGTAAGGCCGCTCAGCCGCCGACGGCCTTCCGCACACGGCCGATCGCGGCGGACTGGCGTTCGCGCAGGATGGCCTGGGCTTTGAGCACCTTGGCCTTCGCGGCGGCGGGGTCCTTGGCCATGGCCAGCACGACCGGGACGATGCCCGCGAGCTGCGGCTCGTCGTCCAGGTCGAAGAGCCACTCGTGCAGGCCGATGTCCTTCCACATATTGCCCTTGGACGTCTGCTCGGCCCAACGGCAGACGACGGCGGGGATGCCGTTGCCGACGCACATGATGGGCGAGTGCATCTCGTTGCCGAACAGGCCGGCGCTGCGGACATAGACGCTGAGGGCTTCGTCGGTGAGCCAGTAATCCTGACGCCAGACCACGCGGTCCTTGATGTCGTCGGGCAGCTTGTCGAAAAGGATCTCCTTGCCCAAGGCCATCTGGGTGCGGTCTTCCGGGCAGATGAGCACCTTGAGGTCGGTCTGCTTCACGACGGCGACGATCGCGGCGCGCAGCTGGGCGTGGTCATGCTCTTTCATCTCGTCGTTACGCTTCTGCTTCACGGGATCGAAGGCGCGCTCCTTATGGATGAGCCAATAGGGCGTGCTGCGATAACGGGGAATGCAGCAGAGGAACTTGCCGCGCTCGAGGCCCCAGCCGTGCAGGAAGGCCTCGGCCGTCTCCTCATTTCGCAGGTCGGTGGCGAACGCGCCGTCCGGACCGAATTCCAACACCGGGCACTTCACGCCGCCGGGCTTCGCTGTCTCGAGCGAGACCGAATCACGGAAGTAGACGAACTGGGCGCCGCTGAGGATCTCGACCGTCTCCGGGGTCGGCACGCCTTGGGTGATCCCAAGCACGCCATAGGGCTTCGGGCCCTGCTTGCGCCACATCGCCACCTGCTTCTCACCCACGAGCGAAGGGCCGGAGCCATGGAGCAGGAAATCGTTCTCGGCGTAGAGCTTGGCGATGTCGGGCTTGGGCCCGACGAACTTCAGCTTCGGGAAGCGGGCCGCCAGCATCTCCTTCACGCCGTTCTCGACGTTCGAGGGCCAGAGGGTCACCTCGGCCTCCGGGAAATATTTCTCGAGCAGCGCCAACATACCAGGGGTATGGGCGATGTCGCCGATGTTCACCGTCTGCCAGGACGAGCGCAGGACCACGCGCGGGGCGCGCTTACCTTCGGCCGCGCCGAGCGAGGCGGCGATGGCCGCCACGAAGGCGGATTCCAGGAAACGACGACGGGAGAGCATACGGGTAAAGGACTAAAGACAGGGCTAGGGCTAGGGCTAGGGCTGGGTTGAGTCAAACCACCCTTCCCTGCGGAAAGAAAGCAACGAGCAAAGGGAGGCAGGAATGAATGCCGCGGCGTGATTGGCAGGGTTGCGCGACCCGCTCAACCGCGGCCGACCGGGCCGGTCAACCCTACCTAGAAACCACCCCAGCCAATCATCCGGTCTCCGGTTTCCCATTGAGCCCCAACCGCCAACCGCTAACCGCCAACCGCAGACACCTCTTTAATGAGCATCAATTCTTCTTCGCCTCTTCGCGCTTGGGCAACATCGCGAAATACTGCTCCCTCACGGCCTTCACCTTGGCCTTCATCGGCTCGACCTGGGGGGTCAGTTCGGCGTAGGACCGGGCGATCTCTTCGAGGTTCCTGTCGCGTTGCGGGATATCCTTCAGCGCGGCGGCGAGGGCCTTTTCGGCGTTGGCTTTCTCGCTCTGGGCGAGTTCGAGTGACTTGGCCGCAGCGGCGACGAGCGCGCGCTTGGCTTCGACGGGCTTCGCCGCCTCGGCGAGCCGGGCGCGGATTTCGACCAGCGATTTCTCGAGGACGGGCAGGGCTTCCTTGGCCTTCTGCAGGGAGGCCTGCAAGGCGGGCAGCTTGGCGGCGTAATCCTTCTCGGCGGCGACGCCGGGAGCGGCGAGCTTCGTCCGCTCGGCCACACGCATGGAACGCTCCGCGGTCACGGCGGCGACTTCGGCCATGGCGGCCTCGACGGCCTTGTCGGCCGCGGCCAGCGCGGTCGCGACCTGCTGCGCCGCGGCGGCGGCCTTCTGCCGGCCGCCCAGCGCGACGGCGGCGTTCTGTTCCGCCAAAGCCGCGGTAGCCTGCGCCCGGCTCACGGCGAGCTTGGCCGCGGCCACCTGCTCCTCGGTCTGTTTCTTGCGGGCGAAATAACCGAACGAGAAGATCGCCTTGAAAAGACGGGCTTCGGCGTAGGCCTGTTCGGCGAGGACCTGACGGGCGCCAGCCTCGGCGAAGGCAACCTGCGCCGCCCCGGCTCCCTTGCGGGCTTGCTCGGCATGGGCTTCGGCGGCCGCCAGGGCGCCCTGCGCCTTGGCGGAGGCTTCCCTGACGGCGCCGGCCTGCTGGCGGAGGCCGTCAGCCCTCTTGTTGAGCTCTTCGAGCCGGGCCGCCAAAGGC
>JBJTAX010000238.1:0-2759 GCA_046091055.1 Verrucomicrobiota bacterium
GCTCGCCGTCCGAGCGCTACCTCTCGACCGCCCTGGCCGAGAAGGTCCGCGCCGAAGTCACCGCGCTGACCGGGCTGGTAATTGCCTTTCACGCCGGAATGCAGGCTCTGGGGGACGGTGGTCGCCGTCGTGCGCCGCTGCTGACGCCATGCTCCGCGCCCTCGCCGACTGCAACAACTTCTACGCCTCCTGCGAGCGCGCGCTGGATCCCTCCTTGGTCGGCGTGCCGATCGTGGTGCTGTCGAACAATGACGGCTGCGTGGTCGCGCGTTCGTCCGAGGCCAAGGCCCTCGGCATCCCGATGGGCGCCCCGTATTTCGAAGTCCGCCGCACCTGCGAGGCCCACGGCGTCCGGATCTTCTCGTCCAACTTCTCCGTCTACGGGGATTTCTCCGAGCGCGTCATGGCCGCCCTTGGCGAACAGGCGCGCGACCTCGAGATCTATTCGGTCGACGAGGCCTTCCTCGGCTTCCCCGACATGCCCGACGCCGATGCGAAGGCGCTGGGGCTGCGCATCCGGGCCGATGTCTTGAAGCGTACGGGCATACCGATCTCGCTGGGGATGGCCCCGACGAAGGTGCTCTGCAAGCTGGCCAACGAGCGGGCCAAGGCCGACAAGACGAGCGGCGGCGTGATCGTCGTGCCGGCCGACGCCGCGGGGCGCACGGCCTTCCTTCGCGGCGTCGAGGCGGAGGACGTCTGGGGCGTCGGCCCGGGCCTGGCGGCCCGGTTCCGGGCCCATGGCATCCTTTCGGCCATCGACCTCGCGGAAGCCGACACCGGCTTCATCCGTCGCATCGCCGGCGTGGTCGGCGAGCGTCTCGCCCTCGAACTGCGCGGCATCTCCTGTCACGACATCGTCGAGGATGCCGGTCCGCGGAAGAGCGTGCTGGTCTCGCGTTCCTTCGGCCGGCCCATCACCGACGCGTTCGAGCTTTCCGAAGCCATCGCCGCGCACGCCGCCCGCGCCGCGGAGAAGCTCCGCGAAGACGGCATGGTGGCTTCGTCGCTCGTGGTCTTCATCCGTACCAACAAGCACCGCATCGACCAGGAGCAGTATCGGGGCGACGAGCTCGAGCCGCTGGATCCGCCGACGGACGACGCCCGGGCGATCTGCGCCGCGGCGTCCCGCGCGCTCGCCCGCGTCCGCCGCGACGGCTACCTGTATAAGCGGGCCGGCGTGATGCTCCAAGGGCTGACGCCGGCGGACATCGTGCAGCCTTCCTTGCCCGGGCTGGGCGGACAGGCCGATCCGGACAAGGACCGTCTCATGAAGGCCGTCGACGCCTTGAACCAGAAGCTCGGCCGCGAGGCCGTACGTCTCGCCAGCACGGGCTTCACCCGCGAATGGAAGGGCAAGTCCGAACTCCAATCCGGCGCCTCGCTTTCCGACCCGGCTAACCTGCCGAAAGCCAAGGACGGCCCCCAACCGCGGATCAGGTTTCATGAGTAGGACCTGAAGTAGGGGCACCACCGCGTGCTACCCTGGGGGGACGCTCTCCCGAGGGGGTAGAGTTAGGTCCGTAAAGACTTCAGACGAGCATGTTGAAAAGCCGAAGGATATCCTGATAAGATCCAGTGTCAGGGCGTGTTCCGACGTAGTCGCCAGAGTGTATGATGCCTCTTTCAATACGGATGATCTCACCGTCGAAAAACTTGGCATCCCATGTCGCACCATCGACTTGATCACGGTCTCCCCCGCGTAAAGGTAGGATTTCTTTGTAGGTCGACCAAAAAGCAGCCGCCGCGTCGGGTGTGATACTCCGCGTCTGTTCAGCTGAGGTGTCATATCCGCCAGAGGTCCGTATGGATAATGACATTGCCCCAAAGTCGGCGACCTTGGTCGTTGTCCGTCCGGTTTCATCTTCGGTGCAGAGGAAGGCCATGCGACGGTCTGAGGTTCTCATGTATTCCTTGTAATTTAAGCTTTAGGCGGGGCAACACTTTGTTGGTTCGCCTTTTGTTTAGCTTGGTCTCATCGTTGTTAATTCGTAGAAGTTTCTGATGCGCTTGAGATTTAAATTGCAGACCTCCGGTTTCATGGAATGGCATAACAGCCATCCGCATGGAGTGTCCGAGGAATGTCACTATGTTTCGTGGGTATTGAGGGTTTCTTACGATGAGGAGAACGGGCTAACCTTCGAACGTGGTTACACCGATCGCTGGAACGGTAACCATGTAAAGCCTAGCGAGATCGAAAGTTTGGAGTGCCAACGGCGAAGGGTGTTCAAATTGTCCTCATCAGACCCACGGATGAGTTCGTTTGCAGCTTGGTTGAATCAATCAGGAGTGCTTGGGTGGGATCTCTGTGCGGACATTATGCCAAAGGCGGAAGCGTGGCATGTTTGGAGGTTTTCGCTCGAGATGGATGGTTATGCCGTCGAATGGGCCATGGGGATGCGCGGCGCGCCTTTGCCGTCGTTCGACGCCTTCAAAGGGTTCAAATTTCAAGACGGCAGGGATTTTGAATCAAATCATCCGAGATATTTCAGCATCTTTCAGCATCTTAAGAATTCACCCGAGCCGGTCGATCTGCTAGGTCTTAGTGCTTGGGGCGAATACGATAACTATATCGCGAACGGTTATTGGTTCCTCCCGCCTGAAAGCCATTTTTATTTCTGTCACGCTGATCCACGGTTGGTCGAGCTGACTAGGAGGGTCTTTGATTTGCTTGAATCACGGTCGCTGCCCCAAGTCATCAGTTATCGTGATACAGATGGAAGGATGCTTTCGGTGGATTTCGCACGCCGAAGAGTGAA
>JBJTAX010000239.1:0-2956 GCA_046091055.1 Verrucomicrobiota bacterium
GGCCAATGCCGACGGCAAGATGACCGATGCGCAGCAGAAGGCCTATCTCAAGGATTACGAAGCCAAGCTGATCACCCCCGAGGAGGCAGCGATGCTCAAGCGTGGGGCGTCCAATGGCGGCTACCATTACCTCGGTTGCGCCAAGACCTTCGCGCTCATGGGCGAAGCGTTCGCCGAAGCCAGCCTCCGGATGCGCGCCACGCAGAAGTAGGACGCGAGGCGGGATAGCGTCGGCTTACTTCGGCGCTTTGCCGTAGTAAGGAAACCGGTCCCACGCGTCGTAGGCCTCATCCAGACGAGGGTCGTGCGTATCGCGCATCCAGGCGTCGACCCGGGCGCGTTGAGCGGCGAGGTCCGCCGCGTAAGCCGGATCGGCGGCGACGTTCGTCAGCTGATCGGGGTCTTTGCGCAGGTCGTAGAGTTCCTCGCGAGGGCGTTTCCCGAAGATGCGTGCGAAGAACGGCCGGCCGAGGGCGTCCTGCTGATGGGCGAGCAGGAAGTCCTTGGTCGCGGTCGTATCGACGTCGCCGAAAGGGCGGCCGTGCAGGAAGAGATTATCCGGATCGCCGGCCGGCCAGCGGTCGGGGCGGAGGTTGCGGACATAGAGGAAATCGCGGGTCCGGACCGCGCGCATCGGGTAGCTGAGGTGACCGTGGCGCACGTCGGCGTGGCGTTCGCGTTCGATGAAGACCGCCTCGCGGCCGGCGGCGGGTTCGCCGCGGAGCAGGCCCGTCAGGCTTCGCATCGTCATCGTCGAGGGCGGCCGCAACCCGGCGGCTTCAAGGAAGGTCGGGGCGAGGTCGCCGAGATTCACGAACGCGTCGACCTTCCGCGCTGACGGGGCCATCTTGCCCCAGCGGACCGCGAGCGGCACCCGGGAGCCTTGGTCGTAGCAATTGCCGAGACCGCGGGGCATCTGCCAGCCATTGTCGGAGGCATAGACGATCAGCGTCCGGTCGAGTTCGCCCGCGGCTTCGAGCGTCGCCAGCACGGCGGCGGCTTCGCGGTCCAGGCGGACGACGCCGCCGTAATAATTCAGCAGGTCGAGGCGCACCTCTTCGCAATCGGGTAGCTCGGGCGGAATCGTCAGCCGGGCCGGATCGAGTCCGGCCTGCCGGGCGTCATCCAGGTAGGGACGTCGGCCGGCTTTCGTCGCCGTGTCGGTGTTGCCCACCCAGAAGAAGAACGGCTGATCGGGTCGGCGGGCTTTAAGGAAAGCCTCGAGGACCGCGAACTTCGGGCCGACCGGGTTTTCTTTCCAGCCGGAGACCTCGGCGTTGCCGGGCGCCCACGGTTTTCCCTGGTAGCCGATCGCATAGCCGGCCTCGCGGAGCAGTTGCGTGACCACCGGCGTATCCTGCGGGAAGCCGCTCCAGAGCGAGGCGCGTTCGCCGAGTTCATGGACGGCACGGCCGGTGAGCAGGCTCGAGCGGCACGGCGAGCAGGACGGCGCCGGATTGAACGCATGCGTGAACAGCACGCCTTCCCGGGCGATCCGATCGAAGGCCGGCGTGCGCGCGTGCGGAT
The DNA here is from genome assembly GCA_046091055.1 of Verrucomicrobiota bacterium. Classification (GTDB taxonomy): domain Bacteria; phylum Verrucomicrobiota; class Verrucomicrobiia; order Opitutales; family UBA953; genus UBA953. The sequence continues at coordinate 1,528 of JBJTAX010000239.1, forward strand.
CGCCGAGGATGCCCGCATGGGGAAAGCGCCAGTTGTCGCCGAGGATCAGAAGGATGTTCGGACGATCCGCCTCGGCCGCGTGGAGCGCGGACACGAGGAGCAGACAGAAAAGGGCGGTGAAGCGCATGGCGGCAGGGCCCTAGGGGCGAGGGCTCGAGGGTGAGAAGTTAGGGGCGAGCGTATGGAGTGTCGAGTGTGGGGGATGACTTCAGGGGGCGGGCGCGAACTTGAAGCCCCGCTTTGCGAATTCAAAAGGGTCGGGATTGCAGGCGGGCGGGAGTGGGGTAAGGTGAGTTCGTGCTGATTCCCATCGAAGAACTGAAGCTCCTCTATGCGCGAGCCATCGCCGACGTCACGGACTCGCCGGCCCGGCCGATCCTTTCGGCCGAACGTTATCAGGGCGGCTTCCGTTTCCTCCGCAACGGCGTCGAGTATCGGCTGGCCTTCGACGCCGCCGAGGCGCCGGAGTGCATGGCTTTGCAGACGAACCTCGATTTCATCAGTGGTCGCGCCGGCCTGGAGGCCATGCGCCGGCTCGTCGCCCAGCTCAACGCGGAGAAACAGGGCGTGAAATTCGTCCTGGTCGAAGCCCCGGCGCCGTTCATCGTCTGCTCGGTCGAAGCGATCCTCGCGGGTTATCGTCGGATCCCGAACACCGAAGTCGCGGAGACCATCCTGCAGAGCGCCGTGCGCCGGCTGGAGGACGTGACGGAAGAGATCCGGCTGGATTTAGGACGAAGGTAGGGGCGCCACGGTGTCGCGACCGTGGGGCGGGGCAAGGGCGGACGCGTCGTCGACGCGTCCCTACCTCAAGACAACTATGTCGTGACGCGGTCCCGACCCTACCCGTGACAGGGGGTTCTCATCCCTTCGGTTGCCTTGTCCATCTAAACTCCATACTCGAGACTCTATACTCTCGTACGTTAAAGTAACCTGGCGGAGGGGAAGGGATTGGCTCGCTATGCTCGGGGCGTTCGCCCCGTTGCCTGTGGCAACGCCCATCTCGCAATGCGGACGCCTTGCTTCGTCGACCCCTCCGGGGTTTCTCATCCCTTCCCTTGTCAACTGGCCAGCTTGCCAGCAAGCCAGCTGATGAAAGTGTATCCTGGCGGAGGGGAAGGGATTCGAACCCCCGGTACCTTGCGGTACATCTGATTTCGAATCAGACGCAATCGACCACTCTGCCACCCCTCCTAACCAGGACAGTTGAGGAAGTCCCTGGATGGCGGGCGGGCAAGACGTAAATGAGCGGGAAAGGTGCGTCCCAGGGGGCATTCGGGCGGTTGGGACGCTTGCCAGCGGTGGTTGGCCGCCTATCCCTGAATGCCTACCTCGCATCTCCCCATGCTCTCCCGCCTGCTTTGCCTGTGCGCCCTTTGCCTCGTTTCGGTCGTCGCTTCGGCCGAGACGTTCTGGATCTGGGGCCCGA
>JBJTAX010000240.1:0-6077 GCA_046091055.1 Verrucomicrobiota bacterium
GTCTCCTCGAGGATCTGGCGGAACTTGCCGTCGATGATCGTGTGGGTCGGGAAGTTGTTGATGCCGGAGAAGCCCATGTCCTTCACCTTGCCGAGCCAGTGCCACATGCGGCGGCGGGGGTCGGTGGCGTGGACGCCGCAGATGACCGGGATCTCCTCGACGACGGGGAGGACTTCGTACTCGCCGATCTCCATCGCGACGGCGTTGGCGTCACCGTAGGCCATCATGCCCGCGGTCGAGCCGTGGCCGGCCATGCGGAAGCGTCCGGAATTATAGACGATGACCAGGTCGGCGCCGCCGCGTTCGATGAACTTGGCGCTGATGCCCGTGCCGGCGCCGGCGGCGATGATCGGCTTGCCCTTGGACATCGTGTCGCGGAGGCGCTCGATGACTTCGGTGCGGGTGTAAGGGTTTCCTTTTCCGGTCCTGGGGTTGGGCATGGTGATAAGAGAGGGGAAGGGTGGTCGGGGGTTGCTCCGTGGGGAGACAGGTCTTATGCAAAGGACGTGGCCCGCAAGAGCGATTTAAAACATTACAGCGAGACGCAACTCCGTCATTCCGAGACGGACATCGAGAATCCGCGTTCCCGGCGCCGGATCGTGGTGGCCGCCGACTATCGAGACGAGCGTCCGTGGGTGCTGTCCGGGGTGCGTTGCAAGGAGCTCGGGCTCTTCGAGATCGCCCACCTCGGCGTGCCCGAGATGCTGGCGCCGTACGAGGTCGTCCGTTCGAACCAGGACGGAGCCTTCTTCATGGCCTGCCTCTCCGGCCAAGGCCAGGTCTGGGTCGACGGGCGCTGGCGCACCATCGCGGCGGGTCAGGCCTGCTTGCAGCCCGCGGGCATCCGTAATTCATTCCGTATCGGCCGCAGCAAGCGCTGGGATTTCTGTTGGATCCGCTTCGCCGGGGGCGTGCGTTCGAACACCATCTTCCGGGCCAGCTCGCCCGTGCTCGCCGACTTCGACGCAGAGCCCTTGCGGGCGGCCATCACTGGTCTCCTCGCGGAACTCAAGGGTGCCTTGGTCTCGCGACGCAGCCATCAATGGATCGAGCTCGCCTACGACTACGTACGCAGTTTCGCCGGTAGCTTCCGGGGCGACCCGCGGGTGCAGCGGCTCTGGGACGAGGTGCAGGGCCGGCTCGACCATCCTTGGGACACCAAGTCGCTGGCCAAGGAATCCGGCCTCAGCTTCGAACACTTGCGCCGACTGTGCCTGAAGGAGATCGGCCGGACGCCGATGAACCACCTGACGCATCTCCGCATCCAGCAGGCCATCCGGCTGATCAGCGAAACCGACGACAAGCTCGCCTTCATCGCCCGCAAGGTGGGCTTCGCCAATGGCAACAGTTTCTCCTCCGCCTTCAAGAAGTCGACCGGGCATGCGCCTTCTCACTTCCGGGCCGAGGCCTGAGCCTCGCAATCGGCGGTAAATGTGCATTTGAGAGGGGTCGGGTTGCGGCTGGGGGTGCTGCTAAGTGTTGTAGGCGGCGGGTGGCTTCATTTGATAATCCCATGCTTCCCCGCATCACCCCCTTCCTAGGCTTCGCCTGGTCATTCGTCTCCGCCGTCCTTGGCGCCGCTCGGCTCAAGGTCACCGTCGTCGCCGACGACCCGGCCGCCGTCAAATCGCTCGTCGCGGAACTCAAGGAGGCCGGCGCCGTGGTGACCGAAGCCGACCGCCCGCGCGACCTGTTGGACACCAAGCACGAGAAGGACGAAGTCATCGTCCTGTATCGCAAGGATTACGCGCCCTATGAGGTCCCTGATCGTGCGGCGCTGGCCGACCTTTCGAACCGCGGCGTCGGCTTCGTCGCCCTGCGTGGCGCCATTGCCGGTCCGTCCGCCTCCTGGGCGCGCGACACCTTCGGCGCCGGCTGGACTCCCGAGAGCCGACGCTTCCGGGAGCTGATGATGCTCAACATCCGGACCGACGCCCATCCCCTCGCCAAGGACGCCTCCACTTTCGACGTCACCGACCAGACGGTCTTCAACCTCGAGCTCAACGAGAAGATCCACGTCCTTGCTTCGTCTTTCACTTCGAAGGTCAGCGCCAACCGCAAGAACATCACCGAAGTCTCCGACAAGGCCTCCATCTACGACATCCAGCCGCAGGCCTGGGTCTTCGAGAATGCGCACCTCCGTTCGGCGGTCTTCCTGCAAGGCGAAGCCGAGACACTCGCCCACGCCAGCTACCGCACCTTCATCAAGCGAGGCATCGCCTGGGCCGCTCGCCGCGCCAACGTGGACGAGCTCTGCGCCGCCAAGGATCTCGTCGACCTGCGTTATCCGGTCGGCGGACCGAGCCGGGCCGAGAAGGCCATCGCCGCCTTCCAGATGCAGCCGGGCTTCAAAGCCAGCGTCGTCGTGACCGAGCCCCTCATCAACAAGCCCATCGCCGTGCAGTGGGACGAGCGCGGCCGCCTCTGGGTCGCCGAGACCCCCGAATACCCGAACGGCCGCCGCCCGCTGACCGCCGAATCCTGGCGCGAGGGCGGGGTGCTGGTGCCCGGCAGCTATGACCGCCCGGCCCAGGACAAGATCAGCGTCCTCGTCGACACCGACGGCGACGGCAAGGCCGACCAGAAGCAGCTCTTCCACGAGGGTCTCGAGCTCATCACCGGCTTCTGCCACTACCGCGACGGCGTGATCGTGGTCTGCCAGCCGCACATCGTCTGGCTCCGTGACACGGACGGCGACGGCAAGGCGGACAAGGAGCAGGTGCTCTACGGAGGCTTCACGCCTGGAGACACTCACTTCGTCGCCAATCACTTCATCCTCGCCCCGGACGGCTGGGTCTACGCCAGCCACGGCGGCGGCGGCGAGGCCCTCTCGATTTCCAATCCTGAGAAGAAGGTCCGTCTTTCGTCCGGCACGTTCCGTTTCCGTCCCGACGGATCGGCCATCGAGCAGATCGCCTCCCAGGGCGGCAACAGTTTCGGCAATGAGGTGACCTCCGACATGGAGCTCTATCACGGCAAGGCCACCAACGGTAACCCGATCCAGCACGTCGTGCTGCCGGAATCCATCCTCGCCAAGGCCCCGGGTACGCCGGCCAAGGCCTTCAATGCGGTCAATCCCCGCCGACCCGTCATCCGTGCCGACCTCCCGGACCGCGCCCCGTTGTTGCAGATCGACCAAGTCGGTTATTACACCGCCGCCTGCTCCGTGGCCGTGCAGGAACATGGCGCCTGGCCGGAGGAGTATCGCGACACCATCTTCATCACCGAACCGATCCTTGACATCATCCACTTCGAGAAGCTCGTCCCCGCTGGCCCGACCTTCCTCGGAGAAGTCACCCTCAAGGATCGCGAGTGGCTCCGTTCGATGGACCATTGGTTCTGCCCGATCGACGTGACCTTCGGTCCCGACGGCGCGATGTACGTCCTCGACTTCTACACCCCGGTCGTCGCGCACAATGACACCCGTGGCCCGTTGCACAGCAATTCCGGCGCCTCCGTTCGCCCGGACCGCGAGCATTACTTCGGCCGCATCTACCGCATCCAGCATGACGCCGCGCCCAAGCTCGCCGTCCCCGACCTGTCCAAGGCCGACGTCGCCGGACTCATCGCCGCGTTCAGTCATCCTAACAAGGTAGTCCGTTTCAACGCCCTCCGCGTGCTGATGGAGCGGGATGCGGGCTTGCAGGCTTCCTCGACCGGCCAGCTCAACGCCTTGGTCCGATCTGACGCCATCCCCGAGGGCCGCGTCCTCGCCCTCTGGGCCTTGCAGCGTCTCGAACGTCTGGAAACAGGACTGGTCGTGGCTGCCGCCGCCGACTCATCCGCCGCGATCCGCAAGAACGCCTTCCACGTCGCCGAAGCCGCGCGCATGTCCCTCCCTGTCGCCTCGCTGAAGGCCGGCATCGCCGACAAGGACGCCCGGGTACGTCTGGCCGCCGTGCGTGCGCTCGGAGCGGCTGAACTCGACGCCGAATCCGGTGCGCTCCTGCTTTCTGGCTGGACGAACGACCACGAAGCCGCCACGGCTACCGCCGCCGCTTCGGCCAACCCCGCGGCCACCCTCCAGGTTATTCTCTCAGGCAAGGCCAAGACCCGCACGGAGTTCGCCGTCTCCCTCGCCGCTACGCTTTCGCCTGATGCTTCGTTGCGTGTGATGCGCGCCGCCGCCGCTTCGACCGAGGGGAAACTGGTCTCGGCCATTCTCCGCGAGATCTCCGCCCGACGCATCGCCGCGCCTAGCAAGACCGACGATACCCGGCATGCTCTCCGCAACTTGCTGAGCAGCAAGGATCCGGAAGTCGCCACCGCGGCGGCCGCCATCGCCGCGCAATGGTTGGCTGACGACAGCTTGAAGTCCGAACTCTCCGTGGTCGCCGGGCGCCTGCTCGCCGTCGTCGCCGACGGCAAGTCTCCGACCGAGGCCCAGGTCGACGCGGTCCGGGTGCTGGTCCTTCTTCGCAAGACCGACGCCAAGGTTGACCTAGCGATCGCCCAGGCTCTCGCCGGCTCCCATGAAGCCGTCGCCGTCGCCGCCGCCGGTGCTCTCGCCGCCAGCGGCGATGCCTCCGTCGGCAAGCTCCTCTACGCCGCCTTCCCGAAGTCTGCAGGCTCCTACCGGGCCACCTTGTTCTCCGCGCTGGCCGGTCGCGCCGAGTGGGCAGGGCTCGTCCTCGACGCGCTCGAGGCCAAGTCGCTCTCCGCGATGCAGCTCGGACCCATGCAGGTCTCCCAGCTCGTGCGGCACCCGGACGGAGCCGTCGCCCAGCGCGCCGCCGCCGTCTTGGCCAAGCTGAACGCCGGCAGCAGCCCGGCCAAGGATGACATCGTCTCGAAGCTCCGTAGCGAGGTCGAGAAGCCCGGCGACGCCGCCAAGGGCAAGGAGCTCTTCGTCGCCGTCTGCCAGACCTGCCATAAGATCGGCAACGTCGGCAATGACTTCGGTCCGAACCTGCAGGGCATCGGTTCGCACCCGCCCGCCGAAATGCTCGTGCACATCGTGGATCCAAACCGCATGGTCGACGACGAGCATCGTACCTGGAACTTCAAGATGAAGGACGGCACGCAATACTCCGCCCTCATCGGCAGCGAGAACCCGACCTTCGTGAAGCTCAAGCTGCCGGCCGGCCAGACCGCCGAGCTCAAGGTGGCCGACATCGTCAGCCGCGAGCGCAGCCCTAACTCCCTCATGCCGGAAGGCTTCGAGTCGCTCGGCGCCGAAGGCCTGCGCAACGTCATCGCCTATCTCCGCAGCGTGGCGCTCAGGCCCGAAGGCGAGGTCGTCGGACGTTTCCGCCTGCTCGACCTCCGGGCGGCCTTCACCGCCTCGACGAACACCGGCCTCTACGCCAGCAAGGAAGCCAAGCGCGACACCTTGCCCTTCGCCCAGTTCGGCCAGGTCCAGTCGAACGGCGTCCCTTACAAGGTCATCGACCCCAAGACCGCGAAGGACGGCCTGAACGTCATCGTGCTCAAGGGCGGTGCCTTCAACGGGGCTTACTCCAAGTCCTTCCCGTCGAAGGTCGAGATCCCGGTCGGCTCCGTGGCCAATCGCATCCACTTCCTTGGCGCGGTCGGCGGATGGGGCGCCCACGGTGACGCCGTCGCCATGGTCGCCGAGGTCCGCTTCCTCAGCGGTAAGGTGCAGCGGAAGGTCTTCTACGGCGGCGTCGACTTCGCCGATTACAACGGCACGGGCGACGTCCCGCGTTCCAAGTCCGCCCGCCAGCTGCTTTCCGGCGACGGCCGCCAGGTCCGTACGCTCTGGATTCCGGTGGAAAGCGATGAGGTCATCGACAAGCTCGTCCTCAGTTCCGAGGACACCCCCATCGCCCCGACGACCGTGGCCGTCACCATCGAGATCGGCGGTCCGCCCAATCCTCCCCCCGGCAAGAATGAAGACGCCCCGAAGGGCAAGGGCAAGAAGGGCAAGGCCAAGGACGAAGGACCCAGCGACCTGCTGCCCAAGGATCATCCCAAGACCACTCAGGCCTTCGGTCAATCCTTCGGGCCGCGCAAGGCCGGCCAGCTGCGCGTCCTGGTGGCCGGTGCCGGAAGCTCCCACAACTTCCCGGCCTTCTTCCTGGGCACCGATGCGCTCACGGCCAAGGCCGCCGGCT
>JBJTAX010000241.1:0-6408 GCA_046091055.1 Verrucomicrobiota bacterium
GCCCCACCCCGGCGTCATGCTCCGCCTCACCCCATTGCTCGGCCTCTTCGTGGCGACGCTCCTCGTCGCGCAAGGCGAACCGTTGCCGGACCTGCCTGACCCGCTGGGCCGCGCCGGCATGATGGCGGCGGTGCTGCGCGAGGCCGACGGCAGCGAGGCGATCGTCGCCGCGGGCGGCACGAATTTCCCGGACAAGATGCCCTGGCAAGGCGGCCAGCGCAAGTACCACAAGGACATCCTTAAGCTCGCGCGCACGGACGGCGCCTGGCGCTGGAGCCGGATCGGCGAGCTGCCCGAAGGCCTCGTGGGCGCGGCGTTCTGCCCGGCGCCGAAGCGCGACGCGCTCATCATCGCCGGCGGCGCCGCCGCCGAAGGCCATCGTGCCGCGGTCTGGTCCGTGGGACTCGACGGCAAGCTCACGCGCTTCGCGGAAAGCATGCCCGGACCGCGCGCTTACGCCGGCTTCACCGCCGCGAACGGCCACCTCATCGTCATCGGCGGCATCGCCGGGACCGACGACACCTCGGCGATCCCGACGCTGACGTCACTCGACCTCGACGCGCCGGACAAGCCCTGGCGCACGACCGACGCCGACCCCGGCTTCGGCCGCATCATCCCGCTCGTGGGCGCCGGCTTGCGCAAGCTGGTCTGGGCGGGCGGCTGCTCGCTTTCCGAGAAGGCCGGCAAACCCTTCCGTACCTACCACGAGAACCTCGCCTTCCGCTCGACCGACGGCGAAGGCGACCGTTTCCACGGGCTGCCGAACAAGCTCGCGGGCGCGGCCGGCCCGGGCGTGCTCACGCAGACGCACCTGCTCTTCGTGGGGGGCGACGACGGCAGCCAGTACGGCCATGCCTACGAGACGCACACCGGGCTGGCCCGTCGCATCCTCGCCCTGGACCTCGAGACGCTCGAGGTCACCGACCTCGGCGAATGGCCGCACCCCGTGGCTGTCGCGCCTTTGCTCCGGCTGGGCGATGACCTCGTCACCATCAGCGGCGAAACACGCCCCGGCGTCCGCACGCCCAGGCTCACGCGCTGGCCGATCCCGGCCAAATACCGATGAACGAGACCCCGTCCGCCACCCGCACCGCCTGGCTGGTCGTCGCGATGCTCATCCCGGTCGCGCTCCTCAACTACCTCGACCGCCAGATGCTCGCGACGATGAAGTCGTCCATGCTCGGCGACCTGCCGGACATCGAGACCAAGGCGCAATGGGGACTGGTCCTTGGTTCGTTCAAATGGGTCTACGCGATCTTCAGCCCCATCGGCGGCTACCTCGCGGACCGGGTCAGCCGACGTCACGTCATCTGCTTCAGCCTCTTCGCGTGGTCCGCGGTCACCTGGGCCACCGGTCAGGTGAACGGCTACGAGCAGCTCCTCTGGACGCGCGCCGTCATGGGCGTCAGCGAAGCCTTCTACATCCCGGCCGCGCTCGCGCTCATCGCGGATTACCACCTCGGACCAACGCGTTCACGGGCGATCGGGCTCCACCAGATGGGCATCTACGTCGGCGTGATCATCGGCGGCTTCGCCGGCTACGCCGCGGACGAGCCGACCATCGGCTGGCGCGGCGCCTTCGCGTGGTGCGGCCTCATCGGGATCGCCTATTCCATCCCGCTCTTCCTGTTCCTGCGCAACCGGCCGGCCACGATGGAAACCGTCTCCCGGCCGGCCGCAGGCTCGGCCGTCCGCGCGCTCCTCGGCAATCCCAGCTTCCTGCTTCTCGTGGTCTACTTCACCCTACCCGCGATGGCGGCATGGGTCGTGCGCGACTGGATGCCCGACATTCTCAGCGAGCGCTTCAAGCTAGGCCAGGGGAAGGCCGGCGTCTCCGCGGTGATCTATTGGCAGCTCGCCGCCATCGTCGGCGCGGTGCTCGGCGGCTGGCTGGCCGACCGCTGGATGCGGACGAACATCCGCGGACGCGTCTTTGTCAGCGCGATCGGCACGTTCCTGCTCCTCCCGGCCCTCTTCGGCGTCGGCAACGCGCCCACCCTGCTCGTGGCCGTGCTCTTCCTCATCGTCTTCGGTCTCGGCTGGGGCTTCTTCGACTGCAACAGCATGCCCATCCTCTGCCAGCTCGTCGGGCCGCAGCATCGGGCCACGGGCTATGGCCTGATGAACTTCGTGAGCATCAGCTGCGGCGGCTTCGCCGATTGGATCTTCGGCGCCCTGCGCGACCGGCACATGCCCCTGAACGCCATCTTCGGCGTCTTCGCCGGCATCGCCTTGCTTTCCATCTTCGTCGCGCTCCGCATCAAGCCACGCGCGAACACCCCCTCCTGACATGTCCGCCTTCAGATTCACCGGCCTCTGCACGGCCACCCACACGCCCTTCCATCCTGACGGGTCGCTGAACCTCGCCGTCGTCGAACCACAGGCGGCCTTCCTGCGCGCCAAAGGCATCACGTCCGTCTTCATCGGCGGCACCACCGGCGAAAGCAGTTCCCTCACCGCCGCCGAGCGCGCGGCGCTGAACGACCGCTGGGCCGTCGTCGGGCCGGCGACGGGCATCGACGTCGTCGTCCACGTCGGCGCCAACTGCCTCACCGAAGCGGCCCAGCTCGCCGCGCATGCCGAGCGGAACGGCGCGAAGGCCGTGTCGATGATCGCGCCGTCGTATTTCAAGCCGCGCACCCTGGCGGACCTCGTGGCATGCTGCGCCATGGTCGCCCGGGCCGCCCCGCGCACGCCCTTCTACTACTACGACATCCCCGGCATGACCGGCATCGGCGGCTTCCCGGTCGATGAATTCCTGAAGGAGGCCTCTCCGGCCATCCCCAACCTGGCCGGCGTGAAGTATTCCAACCCCGATCTGGAGGCGATGCGTCGGGCGCAGGCGCTCGAAGGCGGACGCTTCGACCTGCCCTACGGCATCGACGAACGCTTCCTTTCGGCCCTCCGGGCGGGGGCGACCGCAGGCGTCGGCAGTACCTACAACTTCAATCCTGGCCCCCTCCAGCGGGTCATCGCCGCCCATGGCAAAGGCGAAGATGTCCGGGCCGAAGCCGAACAGGCGAAGGTCCAGCCGGTCGTCGATGTCCTGGCCAAGCGAGGCTACATAGGGGCCGCCAAGGCGCTCATGGGCTATCTCGGGGTGCCGCTCGGCCCCGCCCGACTCCCGAACGGCAACCCGACCAAGGAAGAATTCGCCACCCAGCTTGCCGAGCTCGAGGCCTTAGGTTTCTTCGAATGGCACCGGTGAGAAAACTCCTCCTCACCCTGCTCGCCGGACTCCTCGCCGGCTCCTTGGCCGCCGCCGACGGCGCGGACGTCGTCGTCTTCGAGGCGAAGAAAAACCTGCCGCAGGCCTCCGTGCGCATCCCGGCGCTGCTCCGGACAAAGAAGGGCACCCTCATCGCCGTGGCCGAAGGCCGGGACAAGGGCGCTGACCAGGCGGGCAACGATCTCGTCGTCTCGGTCTCCACGGACGAAGGCGCGAACTGGACGAAGCCGGTCGTGGCCTACCAGCAAGGCAAGGACAGCTGCAACAACCCGTGCCTCGTCGAGGACGAGCTCATCGGCCGCGTCTTCCTCTTCTTCCAGACCTTCCCCGCAGGCAGCCGGGAATTCGGCGGCTTGCCGGCAGGCTCGGCCGATCCGGCCGGCACCAAGATCATGATGCTCGCCTCGGACGACGAAGGGGCCACCTGGTCCCGCCCGTCCGACGTGACGAAGGAAATCAAACCGGCCGACGCGGTGACCACCGCCTCCGGCCCGGGCATCGGCGTGAAGCTCAGGGCGCCGATGCACGCCGACCGCCTGGTGATCCCCTTCAACTCCCAGGACCAGAAGAAGAACTTCGTGAACTGGGTGGCCTACAGCGATGACGGCGGACGTCACTGGCGACGCGGCGGCAACGTCCCGCAGACGGACGGACGCCAGCTCAACGAAGTCCAGGTGGCGGAAGCGCGCGACGGCACGCTCTACCTGAACTCCCGCCGCTGGAAGGGCGACGCCTTCCGCAAGGTGTCGTGGTCCAAGGACGGAGGCGAGACTTGGAGCCCGGCCATCGACGACCCGACCCTGCCTGATCCGACCTGCCAAGGGTCGCTGCTGCGCGTCGACCAAGGACCGGCGACTTATTTCTACTTCCTGAATCCGGTGGGCAAGGGCCGGAAGAACGGTGCGCTCCGGCTCTCCACGGACGGCGGCCGCACCTGGTCCGCCTCGCGTGAGGCCTTCCCCGGTCCGTTCGCCTACAGTTCGATGGCCGCCCTCAAGGACGGACGTCTCGGCGTGCTCTATGAGCCCGCCGGCGACACGGTGATCAAGTTCCGCGCCGTCGATCCGCCGGGGCGCTAAGCCTCAGGGATTCGGGATGAACGGAGCAGCCGAACCGGCGTCCGCGGTCGGCGCGTCGCCATAGTAATGCCGGATGAGCCCGGCGAGGCGCTCTTTGACGTCGTCCGGCAGGAACGCCCCGAAGTGGATCTCCTTGCCCTGCGAGGCGACGACCACGGAGTCCACCGGCCGCTTGTTCTGCTTGGAACCGCGGTAGGCCAAGGTGACCTTCACGGCGTCCCCGGCGGGCAAGGTCGACGTCCAGCCGACGTAGGGCAGGATCCGGAAACGGAACGAGACATGCCCGTCGGTGAGCGTGAGCCGATAGCGCGCCACCGTGAAGCCGAAGCCGACGAGGAAGAACGGCACGTAGAAGAACGCCAGCAAGGCGAAGTGCCACCATTCCGGGTACGCGACCGTGCGGCCGTTCATCTTGAGCGAGCCTTGGGACAACCCGTAGAAAAGAGCGACGCAGTGGACACAGGTGAAGACCAGCCAGAACCAGCCGAACCAAGTCCCGAGCCGCACGCCGTAACTGACGTCCTGCAAGCCGGACTCGACCGAAACCTTGGGATGGCCTCGGGCCACCTGCTCATCGGTAAGCGCCGGAGCGTCGCGGCCGGCCGCCATGGCCGCCTGACGGGCCTCGGCCGCGGCCTTCAGGCGCGCGAACTTGGCCAGGAATTCTTCGCGTAGTCCCATGCTCAGCGCGCGACGGGCGCCTCCGCGGCTCCGTTGAAATAATGGTCGATAAGGACGGCCAGCCGGGCGCGCTCGTCATGATGCAGGTCGGTGCCCAGCACGATCTCCGCCTCGCCTGAGGCGACCACCACGGCGAGCTGCCTGGCCATGCCGCCGTCCTTGCTGGCGCACCGGGCCAGCTGGCCGCGATAGGCCAGGCCGACGCGGACCTCCGCACCCACCGGCAGACGCCACTCGGCGTCAGGACGGCCCAGCACCCACCGACGGACCTGCAGAGCGTCCTCCGCGAAGACCAGCTCGTAGCGGCGCAGGATCAGCCGCAAGGGGAAGTAGATCACCGCCGCGGCAGGCAGCAGGAAACCGACGCCCGCGTAAAGGGACGGGTGGTCCGTGCGGGAGGTCAGGTCGAAGGTGAGGACGAAGCACATCGCCACGCCTGCCGCCATGAAGCCCCCGAGCAGGACCCAATTGCCGATTCCGATGACATCGGAACGCAGGACCCAACCGTCGTCCCGCGGCTCCTGACCGGGCAGCGGGGTCGCCAGTTCAGCGTGATGCGCAGGTAAGATCCGCAGCCCCGTCTCCGCGACCGGCAGCCACTCCTTGTCCGGCCGCGCGGCGCACCACTGCTCGCACTCGACGAGCTGCTCGGCCAGGGGCTTGGCGGCGGACATGAACCGAACCTAACCCAGGCCGCGCGGCCGTCCAGCCAACGCTGGCTTGAACCAAGGCGGGTTCTGGCTGTCCATAGGAGAACCCCATGCGCCCCCTCCTCGCCCGGCTCCGCCTGCACTTGGCCGTCTTGGCCGACGGCACCAAGCACACCGTCACCTACCCCGCGTCGGACAAACCCAGCGAACTGGTCTTCGCCGCGACTTACAATCTCTGGATCCCCGAAGGGGTGAAACAGGTGCGTGGCATCATCGTCCACCAGCATGGCTGCGGGGAGGGCTCCAACAAGGGGGCCTTGACCGCAGCCGACGACCTCCACTGGCAGGCGCTCGCCCGCAAGCACGAGTGTGCACTCCTCGCGCCCGCCTACGAACAGCCCGACAAGGCCGACTGCCAGCAGTGGTGCGATCCCCGCAACGGCTCGAGCGCAGCCTTCCAGCGCGGCCTCGCCGATCCCGCCGCTCGGGGCGAAGATCACGAACTCGTTGAACAGCATGATCCGTTCGGCGAGGTCGTATTCGAAATTGAAGGTCTGCAGGTATTCGGCGTAGTAGTGATCGAGCCCGGGGTTCCTGCGGCGGTTGACGTTCGTGTTGCCCTCGATCTCGAACCGTTCGGTCACCCGCCAGGCGTAGACGAAATTCATCCCCGGCAGCACCTCGTCGCTGCTGATGTCCGGACTGCCCGTCGGCACCCGCATCTGCGGAAAGATGGTCACCTCCGGGAGGATGCCCGACTGATCGGTGA
>JBJTAX010000242.1:0-3176 GCA_046091055.1 Verrucomicrobiota bacterium
TACCCGGGCGACCCTGATCTCAAGACCGACGCCGAGCGCGCGAAGCTCAAGATGGATTGGTCCCACGGGCACAACATGGCCCTCGTCAACGGCGTCGGCCGCATCGGTTGGATGAAGGGCGGCAAGTCCGCGCTCTGGAACGATGAAACGATGGGCGACACCTTCGCGGACAAGGCCTGCGGTTTCATCGCCCGGAACAAGGAAAAGCCGTTCTTCCTCTATTACGCCTCGCACGAGAACCATGTCCCGCGCGTCCATCATCCGCGCTACGCCGGCAAGACCCCGCTCGGCCCGCGCGGCGACGCGGTGGTCGCGTTCGACGACCAGGTCGGCCGCATCCTCGCCGAACTCGAAAAGCATGGCTTGGCCGAGAACACGCTCGTGATCTACACCTCGGACAACGGACCGGTCCTCGACGATGGCTACAAGGATCAGGCGGTGGAACGGAACCAGGCCGCGGCGCATGCCCCGGCGGGTCCGTTCCGCGGCGGCAAATACAGCATCCTCGAGGGAGGCACCCGCGTGGGCTTCATCGCCCGCTGGCCTGGCCACACGCCCGCCGCCAAGGTCTCCGACGCGCTCATCTCGCAGGTGGACCTGCCGGCCGTCTTCACGAAGGTCGCCGGCGGCGATCCGGGGGACTTCCTGAAACTCGACTCGGTCGATTCTTCCGCGGCCCTCACCGGCGGCCAGGGGCGCGAGACGCTCATCTCCAGCACGCAAGGCAACGTGCTGTCCATCCGCGACGCGCGTTGGAAATTCATCTCCGGCGTCGGCGCCCCGGCCAAGGGCAAGAAGGCCCAGGGTCCGCTCGTCGACCTCTTGGGCAGCGAAGCCGACCAGGCCGCCGACCGTCGCGACCAGGCCGGCCCGCGTCTCTTCGACCTGCAGGCCGATCCCGGCGAACGGAACAACGTCGCCAAGGAACATCCCGAGGTCATCGCCCGCCTCAAGCCCCTGCTCGAAGCCCAGCGGGCGAAGGGTGTCGCGCAGCCGTTACCGAACTAATCGCTCGATTAATCCGTGCCGGATGCCTTCTCCCGACTTGAAGCCGGAGAGGGAAGGGGGATGCTCGGCGCATGAGCCAGACCCCTCTCCGTGTCCTCTGCGTCGGCGCCGGCCACATGGGGCGTTCGCACGCCCTCGCCTACCACAAGCTGCCCGGTTTCAAGATCGTCGGCCTGGTCACCCGCTCCGCCGCATCGCGCGCGAAGCTCAATGCCGAACTCGGCGGAGGCTACGCGGAGTATGCCGACTTCCAAGCCGCGCTCAAGGCGGCTAAGCCGGATGCGGTCTCGATTTCGAGCTATCCGGATACTCATGCCGAATACGCCGTCGCCGCGCTCGAGGCCGGCTGCCACGTCTTCGTCGAGAAGCCGCTCGCGGTCACCGTCGCCGAGGCCGAGCAGATCATCGCCAAGGCCAAGGCGGTGAGGCGCAAGGTGGTCATCGGTTACATCCTCCGCCATCACCCGGCTTGGACGCAGTTCATCAAGACCGTGCAGACGCTCGGTAAGCCGCTCGTCATGCGCATGAACCTGAACCAGCAGAGCTTCGGCGACATGTGGAAGACCCATAAGTCCCTCATGCAGACGTGCAGTCCGATCGTCGATTGCGGCGTGCATTACGTCGACATCATGTGCCTGATGACCGGCAGCCGTCCCGTCCGTGTCTCCGGCTTGGGCGCCCGCCTTTCCGACGAACTTCCGGCCGGCATGGTCAACTACGGGCACCTGCAGGTCACCTTCGCCGACGGGTCCGTCGGCTGGTATGAGGCGGGCTGGGGTCCGATGATGTCGGAGGAGGCCTTCTTCGTGAAGGACGTGATCGGTCCGAAGGGCTGCGTCTCCATCGTCGCCGGCAAGGCCGCGCAGGCCGGCAACTCCGCCGACGTCGACTCCCACTCCGCCGCCCAGGCGCTCAAGGTCCATCACGCCGCCCTCGGCGCCGACGGCAAATTCACCCGGCCCGACGAGATCGTGCCGACCGAGGCCGATCCCGGCCATGACGGCCTCTGCGAGCGCGAGCAGGTCTATTTCGAAAAGGCCATCCGCGAGGACCTCGACCTCACCGCGCACATGGACGACGCCGTGAACTCGATGCGCATCGTCGCCGCGGCGGACCAGTCTTTCCGCGAAGGCCGCACGATCCATCTCTGAACGCCGGTGGCGCATCCGAATCTCGTCTTCATGGGCGTCTGCGGCTGCGGCAAGAGCACCGTCGCGGAACTCTACGCGCGCCGGACCGGCGCGACGCTGATCGAGGCCGACGGCTTCCACCCGCCGGAGAACGTCGCGAAGATGAGCGCGGGCACGCCGCTGACCGACGAGGACCGCGCCGGCTGGCTGGCCGCGATGGCTGACCGGCTCGCCGAAGGCAAGGCCCGGGGCGAGGCGATGGTCCTCACCTGTTCCGCCCTCAAGCTGGCCTATCGCGACCGCCTGCGCCAAGGCGACCCGGACCTCTTCTTCGTCTTCCTTGATGGCAGCCGGGAGCTCCTGCAGGCGCGGATGGACGCGCGCAAGGGACACTTCATGCCGCCGGGACTGCTGGGCAGCCAGCTCGCCACGTTGGAGCGGCCTGACCCGGCCGCCGAGCGATGCCTGACCGTCTCCATCGCGCTTACGCCCGAGCAGATCGGCGCCGCCGTGGCTGTGGCGATGCGCCGCTTCGCCTGAAAAGCAGAAGGCCCGCTTGCGCGGGCCTTCGTCAGGGGCGACTGGCAGGCTTACTTCTTCCAGTTGACCTTGGCGGGTTCGATCACGCTCGTCTTATCGAGGGTCGGGAAGCCTTCCGGCACGGGCAGGGTGACCTTGCCGGTCGCGGCCCACTCCGTAGAGCGGGCGAGGATGGTCTGGAAGCCCACGCAGTGCAGGGCGTCGAAGGTCGTGTCGCCGTTCCAGATGTGGCCCATCGAGGTAGTCACCACGCGGCCTTTGTTGAAGGGCGCGTGCCAGACCATCGGCTCATGCATGTCGGTGCCGCCGAACTCCGGCTTGGAGAACGAGCTGGAAAGCACGTGCATGTGGTCGGCGCTGCCGCGCATGCGGCCGTAAAGCTCGTCGGTGGCATGGAGCCATTCGGCGGGCAGGCCCTGCATGATGGGGTGGGAGGCGTCGCGGGTCTTGAGCGTGAACACGTGCTTGGCGCCATGGCCGGAGCCGACGCCCTTGCCC
>JBJTAX010000243.1:0-3366 GCA_046091055.1 Verrucomicrobiota bacterium
TCGACGAGCGGCGAGACGGTCGGCAGGCCCTGCGGGAAGACCAGGAGCGAGGTCTTATCGACCTCGCCGTAACCCCAGCGGCTGGCGGAGTGCGTCGAGCGGCCGCCGTGGCCGTGCCAACAGAAGACGAGGGGCATCGGCCCGGTCACCTCGGCCGGCACGCGCACGAGGGCCGTGCGCTTGACGCCGTCGACCTCCCAGGACTGCTCGACGAAGCCCTCAGGGGCCTTGGCCATGAGCAGTTCGCGGATCTTGCCTTGGGCCGACAGCGAAGCGGCGGCCAGGACGGCGAGGAGGACCAGCAGGAAACGACGCATGAAAAGAAGGGCTCTCCGATGGAACACCGGGGAGCCCTCGGAAGTTTCCTCGCAGGGAGCTTACTCGCGACGACCCGCGAAGAGGCGGATGACGTAGAAGAGCAGCGTCACGAAGGACGAGAACAGGACGAAGGCCGCGGCGACATGCTGGTCGGTCTCCATGGTGTTCTTCACCTCGTTGGTCTGGTAGAGGATCACCGTGGCCATCAGGACGATCATCGCGATGGAGAACCAGGCGCCGAGGGACCAGCCGGCGAAGAGCGAGACGATGATGACGCCGAGGGCGCAGATGCTGCCGATGACGATGGCGACCTTGAGGAACGAGAAGTCCAGGTTGGTCATGAAGACCACGGCCGTCAGGGCGACGACGAGGGCGCCGGTGGCGAGGCAGGCCGGGATGAGGATCTCGCCGGGGTTACCCTTGGTGACGATGGCGGTGTAGTAGATCAGCGGGACGAAGATCAGGGCCTGCAGGAGGACGTAGAGGCCCAGGCCGGCGTATTGCGCGAGGCGGGAGGCGCGGCTGAAGGCGAGGGACTGGGCGGCCGTGGTGCCGAGCCAGAAGAGGACCATGACCCCGAGCATGCCCCAGGAGCCGACGCCGACGATGGCGCGCATGAACGTCTCGGCCACGCCGGAGACGAAGAGACCGAAGAGGGCGATCGCAAAGGCGCCGAACGAAGCGGCCACCAGGCCGTAGGTGCGGCGGAAGAAGGCCGCGCGGTCGGCGGCCGGGGCGTCAGCGACGATGAAGGGATTGGATTCGTGCATACCCTTACCATCTTAGCCGTTTCCCCGGTCAGTCAAGTCCGCTCCACCCTCATGGGTTACGAAACCGCACGGAAATTATCCTGAATCGGCGACCTAGGAAAGCCGGTGCATGCTCGGTCGGCTCACGCTGGACCAGCAATTCGCAGGCGGCCGAGCCACCCAGACCCTCCGCCCGCCCGACCACCTTGACGGTGTCTCCTCTGACGGTCAGCACCGGCGCCCAGGCTTCGATCAGGTCCGCCGCCTCGAGACGCATGGGCAACCCCGCCGGTGAGCCGACAAAGAGGTCGTTCAAGCCGGCGGCTTCGATCGAGCGCCCAAGCAAAGGAGAGCGGGCGAAAGCCTCCAGCGAGGGGAACGGCCAACCGCATTCGGACTGAAGCGAGACGATGCTTTCGGCCCAAGCGCGCAATTGGACGGGGGACAGACATCGGGCGGACTGATTCGCCCGCTGCGCGGCCCCGGCCGTCTCAGGCAAGAACGCCACGGAGGAGTCCCCAAGGTCGAACGAAGTCAAGGCGCCCCACGCCGGCTGGCCGGCCCCGGACGGCCTCGAAAAGAACCATGCCCCGGAAACACCCTCGCCGGTCACCGGGCCGCCGGCCTCGGCCCGCCAGACGCCGCTGGCATCGCCGAGGAAGGCCTCCCACGCCCGAGGGTCGGAGGCGTTGACGTTCCACGGTCCGAGGACGCGCCATCGCGCAGCGGGCTCGAAAGCTTCCGGCTCCGACAGAAGATAAAAAGGCTGATGCGAAGCCGCGCCGGGCTCGGACAGCGTCGGGATCGCCGAATGGAAGTGCCGATCCAGGGCCTGCATCCATCGCGTGCCTCCGGCTGGTTCGAGATGCCTCCACGCGCCGACCGAGAGCATCGGCCAGGTCGGAAGATCCCGCAGACGCCATGAGGCGAAGGCTCCCGGCTCCGTGGCGGCGTGCCGGTTCGGACGCAGGTCCCAGAGCGGTCCGGCGAGCGCCGAGGCGTCATGGTCGACGGCATCCAACGCCGACAGGACCGGCGGCTCGACCCGCCACTCGTCGGCGTCCTCACGCCGCGACAGGTCCCAACGCCCGCGGAGGAGGCGACCGGAACCGGCGGCCTCCGCGAAATCCACCCAGGTCCTCGGCCTCAGCCGCAGCCGCAGGCAGGCGCGGCGCTCGCCGATGTGATACCCGGAGCTATCCTCCCGCGAATAGTCCGCGCCGGTAGTGTGGATCAGGAAGTCGGGACAACGGACGTTCTCCCACACATGGAGCACCGGGCCAGGATAATCCTCGATCGGCGCCTCGCGGGAGGGCTCGCCGGCATAACCGCGAAGGCGTATGGTCAGCGGCCGCCGGAAACGTCCGACGATCTCGATTCGGTCGGCCGGCCGGAAAACATCGCCCGACGGCCGTCTGGCTCCCGTCGCCGGCGCGCCTTTGTCCATCCGCCATGTCTGGGTCGAAAGGATGCGCGCCAGACCCTGCGGTTGCGTTTCCGCCGAAGGACTGACGAAGGCATAAGCCTCCCCCGGCAGCAGCCCTCGACCCGTCATCCCCTGCCCCGGCGGATCCGTGACCTCGACCCAGAACCATAGTCCGCGCTCCCGCGGCCCTTGCCGGACGGCCCCGAAATCCGCTTGCGGACACTCGTCAAGGTCCGCCACGAAGCCCGCGCCGGTTTCCAGATTGGTGACGGCCACCTCCGGCGCGCCGTCGATCTCGACCAGGAACACCTTGCCCTGCGGACCAGCCAGGACCGGCACGACCGAGGGATTCCACAGCACGCCCGAGCCATGGAAACGCAACCGGTGGCGGCCGTCGTGACGCGAATTGAAAAAACCTAGGCTCAGACGCAGGTCGGCGATCGTCGGCACGGTCGATAGCAGGCGCCCGTCCGACTCACACCTAGCCATCGGCAAGCCTCTCGCAGGTGGTCGTCGCCAAGGTTCGGAAGAAAACACTCCGGCTAATTCCGGACCGAACAATCCGGCCTGGAGCCCAGGATCCGATAGGTCGGTCCGCCAACCCCCGCGGACAGAATCGGTCAGCAGTCCGCGCGTCTGCCAGGTTTCGCCCGCTCCGGCGTCCACGCCGAAGAAGTCCGGCGTGCCGGCGACCAGCGCCCGAAGCTGCCCAGGCGTGGGCGCGGCCGGCAAAGCCCGCGGAAGCTTCGGCCGGCCCGCATCGCCAAGGGCCCACGCGGAGGCGCCGAGGGCGGCTTGGGTGCCGGCGGCGCGGTCGCGGAGGGCGGAAAGGTCCGTGACAGCCCATCGCCAGCGGACCTCGCCGACCATGAC
>JBJTAX010000244.1:0-6185 GCA_046091055.1 Verrucomicrobiota bacterium
ATCCGCCCCCGCCGCCGCCATCCCCGCGATGCGCCGGGCGCTTCTGGCCTGGTTCGGCCGGCACCGGCGGTCCATGCCGTGGCGGGACGAAGTCTCGGCCTCCCGGACCGTGGTCTCGGAGCTGATGTGCCAGCAGACCCAGATCGCGACCGTCATCCCTTATTTCGAACGTTGGACCGCGAAGTGGCCGGACTTCCCCGACCTCGCCCGGGCGGAGGAGGCGGAGGTCATGGCCCAGTGGGCCGGTCTCGGCTACTATTCCCGGGCCCGTTATCTCTTCGCCTTGGCGCGTCAGGTGGCCGCCAGGCCGCGGCCGCCGCGGACCGCCGCCGAGTGGCGCGAGTTCAAGGGCGTCGGGCCTTATACCGCGGCCGCCATCGCCAGCATCGCGTTCGGCGAACCCGTCGCGGTCGTCGACGGCAACGTCGTGCGCGTCCTCGCCCGGCTCGACGGCGTGCGGGCCCGGCTGCGCGACGCTTCCTCGGCCGCGAAGCTCTTCGTCGCGCGGGCCGCCGAGCTCGTCGACCCGAAGCGCCCCGGTGACTTCAACCAGGCGATGATGGAGCTCGGCGCCACCGTGTGCCGCAAGGGCTTGCCCGACTGCGCCCGTTGCCCGCTGGCCGGATGGTGCGACGCCAAGGCGAAGGGCGACGCCGCCGCGTTGCCGCGCTTCGTCTCCAAGGAGCGGAAGGAGGCCGTGGCGGAGCGGGCCTTGGTGGCGCGCGCCGGCAAGGTCCTGCTCCGCCGCAATCCGCCCGAGGCCAAGCGCCTCGCGGGCATGGCCGAGATCCCCGTGCTGTCATCGCTCGGCCTCGCGCCGGAGGGCGAACCCGCGCTCGTGCGCCGCCGCACCATCGGCGCCGTCACCTACGATGAGAAGCTATACGCGTTCGAACCCAAGGCCGCGGATCTCCGGCGCTGGTCGCAGGATACGGAGCTCGAGTGGGTCGACGCGGCTGAACTGGGCGGCGCCGCGCTGAGCGGGCCGCACCGGCGCTGGCTCGGTGAGTGGCTCAGTCGAGACGGTCGGACAGCGCGCGGCAGACGGCCTTGAGGGTCGCCACGCGGGCGTAGCGCTTGTCGTCGCCCGAGACCACGATCCACGGCGCGTGCGGCGTGTCGGTGCGGGCGATCATGTCTTCGGCGGCGCGGAGGTTCGCGTCCCACTTCTTCCGGTTGCGGTAATCTTCGCCCGTCATCTTATGCCGCTTGTGCGGGGAGCCCTCGCGGGCGCGGAAGCGGCGCAGCTGTTCCGCCTTCGAGATGTTGATCCAGAGCTTGAGCACGATCGTCCCCGCCTCGGCGAGCCGGGCTTCGAAGTCATTGATCTCGGCGTAGGCGCGGGCCCATTCGGCCTCCTTGGCGAAACCCTCGACGCGTTCGACCATCACGCGCCCGAACCACGAACGGTCGAAGACGGCCAGTCGGCCGGGCGCGGGCACCTTGTTCCAGAAGCGCCAGAGATAGTGACGGGCCTTCTCCTCGGGCGTCGGCGCCGGCGTGGGGTACACCCGGTAGTGGGCCGCGTCGAGCTGGCCGCAGAGGCGGCGGATCGCGCCGCCCTTGCCCGCCGCGTCGGGTCCTTCGAGCACCGCCACGGTCGCGACGCCTTTCTGGGCGGCCAGCCGGGACAGCCGGCCTAGCCGGGCCTGCAGCTTGGCCATCTGCTGGCCGTAGCCTTTCTTGTCCAACGTCGGGTGCGGGGCGGCGCTTTCGAGCAGCCCGCGCGGCCGGCCGCTCGGCTTCTTCGCCGCGACGGCGGGGCGCCGCCGCGAGGCTTGGTTGAGCTGGGCGGCGATGGCGAGGCCGGCGTGGAGGTCGCGGAGTTTCGTCTCGGCGCCGCCGATGACGACCTTCCAGGGCAGGTTCTTGCCGCTCCCTTGCGCGCGCAGGGCGCGGGCGAGGCTCAGGCTGCCCTTCTTCGCCAGCAGCAGGTCTTCGTCCGTGACCACCCAGCCTTCGGCGTCGGTGTCTTCGGCGTCGCGGAGGCGACGACGGAGCGTCTTCTCGGGCGTCTCCAGCCAGACCTTCACGACCGCGGTCCCGTCGGCGGCGAGCAGTTCCTCGAACGCGCGGAGCGATTTCAGGCGGGTGCGGAGGCTTTCGCCGGCGAGGTCCTCGCGGGCGGCGGCGATCGTCGTGCGGGTGAGCCAGTCGCCGACCACGATGGTGATGCGTCCCTGGGCCGGGACATCCTGCCAGTAGGGCCAGAGGAACGGCCGGCCCTCGGCGGTGCCGTCGTCCGGGGCGCAGATGCGCACCGTGCGGGCGTCGAACCATTCCGTCAGCTGGTTGGCGAGTTCGGAGGCCGCGAGCCGGTCGTCACCGCCGAGGACGATGACCGCGCCGCGCCGGTCCTTCGTCAGGCGGCGCTGGGCGGCCAGGAGGCGGAGGTGGAGGGCGGAGCGGGCTCGCTCCAAGGCGCTGCGGGTGGGCATCGGAGGGGACTATGCGGGAGTCCGCGCCGGATGGGAAGCAGGGACTCCGCGGCGTCGGCGTGAGCCCTCAGCGGAGCAGGTCGGCGATATCGGCCACGTAGACCTGCCGGCCCTCGGCATGGGCGGAGTCGAAGCAGAACTGGCGGCCGCTGCGGCTCGCGGAGGGATGCGTGTCGCAGCGCCATTCCTTGCCCACGATGTCGGCGGGAGAAGGGAACGCGCCGACCTCGATGCGGCGGTCCGTCGGGATGTGGTAAAGATAGGGCCGCTGCAGCTTCTCCGGCCCCTGCGGGTAGGTGTCGTTGAGCACCCATTCGTTACGCGTGTTCGGCAGGTAGGTGTTGTGGCCGTTGTTCGGCATCTTCTCCTTGCCCACGACCGTGACCTCGTCGGAAAGATCCTTGTAGAGGTAGAAGCGTTCGCCGTGCGAAGGGTGCCAGGCCCAGGCGAAGATGTGCCGCGGGTCGCGCCAGACGAAGTGGGACGTCCCGCCGTTGGGGTCCATCACGTGGACCTGGCCGCCGTCGACGGACATCGTCAGCGCCCGGGTGCGGAAGCTGGCCTTCTCGCCGGGGTTGCGCCAGCGGTGGAGGAAGAAGAGGCGCGTGCCGTCGGTGTTGCAAAGCAGGTGGTTGAACCAATGGACCGCATCGGGCTTGAACGCCGCGGCCGACGGACCCGTGAACGGGATCTTCGCGGCTTCGGCGAGGGAGAAGAGCAGGCGCTGCTTCCCCGTGGTCATGTTCATCCGCCAGATGCCGATGTCGTCCGGCGCCTTCGCCAGCTTCCAGATATCGCGTTCGGCGCCCGTGGCGTAGCCATAGCCCGGACGGGTGACGTCGAGCCGGGCGAAGTCGGGCGCGAAGGCCGTCTTGCCGTCGGGACTGAACGTATAGAACGGATGGGGCAGGGTGCGCGTGCGGCCGGACTTCACGTCGAGGATGCGCGTCACGAACCGGCCGCCTTCGCGGTCATTCCAGGCTACGTCGCGATCTGAGCCGGGAATCCATTGGAGCATGCAGCCCTGCTGCCAGTTCCAGGCGTTGGAGCCGCCGAGGTCGATCCAGCGGTCGCCGTCCTGCGTGTCGACCATGCCGACCCGGATCGAGTCGGCCGTCGTCGGCGAGCGGCTGAGGAAGTCGACTTCGTTGGCGAGCACGAAACGGTCGTCGGCGGAGAACAGGAACTTATCGTCGTAGCCGCGCCAGTGGAACTTCGGACCGCGCGTGATCGGCCGGATGCGGGCGGCCGGCGTGGTCGCGCAGCCGGCGAGGGCGCCGAGCGAGGCGAGGGCGGAGAGTCTCAGGAAGTCGCGGCGGGGGAGCATACGAGAGTATGGAGTTTAGAGCATGGAGTGTGGGGGCGGACCGAAAGAGGGGTCGGGGCAGGAGCAGCACACGTGCTGTCCTGAGTGCAAAAGTGGGAGACAGACTTCGGGTGGCGGGATTGGAATTAGGTAGGGTTGAGCGGCCCGCTCAACCATGGCTGACCGGGCCGGTCAGCCCTACCCTCAGCGGCCGGGGTCTTCCTCGTCGTCGGCGGGGGGCAGGACGCCCTTGAGCATCGCGTCGAGGGTCTTCTGCAGGGCGGCCTTCATCTGGCCGGCTTCGGCCTTGTCGACGGACTTGATCTGCAGGCGGATGGCTTCCTCTTTCTTGCCTTGGAGCCAGCGGAGGCGGGCGAGCGTGTCGAGCTTGTCGGGGTGTTCTTCCTTCGTGAGCTTCACGGCCTGCACCGCGCACTTCTCGGCGAGCGCGAGGTTCGGCTTCTGCGCGAAGGCCTTCATCGTGAGCAGGCGCCAGGCGATCTCGTTCATCGCTTCCGGGTCGTCGAACTCCTCTTCGGCCAGCCTGGCCAGCTGCGCGTAGAGCTTCGTCGGGTCGCCGCGGGCCAGGCCGATCTGCGCCTCGATCGACTCGCGGAGCTCCTTGCCCTCCTGTGGCGGCAGCACGCTGGCGGCGGCGGGCAGGGCTTTCTCGGCCGCGTCCCAGTCGCGGGCGCGCATCGCCTCGGAGAGCGCGTCGAGCTTGGCCTGGGCGGCGGCCATCTCCGGATCGTTAGGCGTTGTGCCGGCGGGGACGGCGGGCTTGCTGAGACGGCGCTGAGGGATCTTCTCGGCGATCGGTGGGGCGGCCGAGAGGGGCGTGCCCGTGAGGATGTCGCCGAGCATCTCGGCCGTGAGCTGCGCCGGGTGGCCGGTCCAGGCGATCTTGCCTTCGGCGACCACGAACGCGTGCGGGATGCCGTTGACCTCGGCGGCCTCGAGCCAGTCCTTGATGAAGGCCTTGCCGCCGAGGGCCACGCGGTACGACATCTTGTCTCCCTGGGCCTTGAGGAAATCCTTGGCGCGCTGGGCGGAGGCCGCGTCGCGTTCGCCCTCCCAGACGTTGACGCCGGTGATGACGACGCCCTTCTTGCCCATCTGCTTGTGCAGTTCGTTCAAGTGCGGGATCGCGGCGACGCACGGGCCGCACCAGCTCGCCCAGCATTCGAAGACGTAGATCTCGCCTTTCTTGAAGTCCTTCACCGCTTCTCCTTGGAGCATCGCCTCCGGCCGCGTGGCTGGAGCAGGATCGCCGACTTTGAGTCCGGCGGCGGAAAGGGTGGCCGTGAGCAACAGCAGGAGCAGGGCGCGCATTTACAAACTAAGAGGATAGGAAACGGGGGGAGGCAAGAAGGGGGTTGTCGTTAGGAGAGGGCGGTAAGCGGTTAGCGGATAGCGGTTGGGACGGGGAAGGGAGGACGGAGTTGAGGACTGAATGGATGAACGCAGATTCGGGTGGCGGGTGGCGGCCCCAGGTGGCGGGAAGGGGTAGCGCTCCAGGGGGAACCGGAGACCGGATAGTTGGCTGGGGTGTCTTGAGGTAGGGGCGCGTCGGCGTCGCGTCCGTGTGTTCTTCTGAGGTCGCGACACCGACGCGCCCCTATCTCGAGACAGCTGTTTCGTGACGCAGTCCCGACCCTACCCCGAGGCAACGAGGTCAGCACGCAGCGCTGACCCTGCCAAGAGGCAGTTTTCCAACCGCCAACCGCCTACTTCTTCACCGGAGCCGCGGGGGCGGCGGCCTTGGCTTCGGCGATGAACCCGCGGATCTTCTCGTCCGAGAGGGACATCGGGTGGCCGATGTAAGCGATCTTACCGCCGGCGACCACGAAGCTGCAAGGGATGCCGTTCTGGCCGGCCGCGTCCATCCAGGCCTTGCCCATCGCCCCATTGGTATCCTTCGCGACGGTGTAGTCCATCTGCTTGGTGTTCTTGCGGACGTAGGCGTCGGCGGCCTCGACGCCGCTGTTCACATGGATGCTGATGACCTGCACGCCGTCGGGCTTGAGCTTGGCCTGCAGTTCCGCGAGGTGCGGGATCGAGGCCACGCAGGGCGGGCACCAGGTGGCCCAGAATTCGATGACGTAGGTCTTCTTCGGGTCGAGCGTCGAGACGCGGTCGCCCTTGATCCAGCCGGAGGGAAGTTTCGTCGGGGCTTTGTCGCCGACGTCGAGCGTCGGTCCCTTGGGCGCGGCGAAGCCGAGGGTGGTCAGCAAGAAGAGGAGCAGGGCGGGGAGGCGCATGGGGGGAGATTGAGGAGAAGCGGGATTCGAAGCAAGGGATACGGAAGATGTCAGCGGTTAGCGGTTGGCGGTTAGGCGATGAAAACCGAAGGATAACGGCTGTTTTTGGGCCGGATGCTTCGTCTCGCGACCAAAGGATTTGTCCTATCCGCCAACCGCCAACCGCTAACCTCCGGCACC
>JBJTAX010000245.1:0-10609 GCA_046091055.1 Verrucomicrobiota bacterium
GGAGCACGGCGCCGGCTTCGAGCGCCAGATCCTGCACCTTCTTCCCGTCGACGACGACGGCGACCACCGTGGCCGATCTGGTCGTGACCGCCGTGGGCCAGGTGATGAGGTTCCTGGACAGGTAAGCGAAATCCAGGGCCGGCTCGGGCGACGGGGCCGCCGCGGGCGCGGCGGCCGCGACGGGCTGCGCCGCGACGACGGGAGCCGCGGACGGGGTTTCTGTCGTCGCCTCCGGTACCGACGCGGGCGCGGCGGCGACGGCCGGGGCCGGCTTGGTCCCGCCGAACTCCACAGGCCTGACCGGGGTGTCGCCGCGGCTCACCACGACCTGGAAGCCCGGCGCGAAGAACAGGATGCCTCCGGCGCCGACGAGCGCGCCGAAAAGGAAAAGGAGAAGACCTCGGAAGAATGCGGCCATGGGATGCTCAGGAGCCCGCCTTGATTTCGATGACGTCGTGCGGGGCGGCTTCACGCTGGCCGGCGGGCGTCACGCGGATGTAGCGGGCGCGCTTGCGATGCTCGGCGAGATTGGCGGCGCCGAGGTAACCGAGGCCGCTCTGGATGCCGCCGGCGAGGGTGCCCAGCACCTGGTCGACCGCGCCGGAGACCTCCTTGAGCGCTTCGATGCCTTCGGCCGCGACCTTGCCGAACTTGCCGTTGGCGGAGTGGCCGTAGCGGGCGGCCGAACCCTTGCGCATGGCCTCATGCGAACCCATGCCGCGGTATTCCTTATAGGTCTTGCCGTTGATCTCCATGAGCTTGCCCGGCGCTTCGCGCGAGCCGGCGAGGAGGCCGCCGAGGATGACCGCGTCGGCGAGCGTGAGCGCCTTGACGATGTCGCCGCTCTTGGTGATGCCGCCGTCGGCGAGGATGCGCACGCCCTTCCTGGCGGCGGCGCGGGAGGCGACGTAGAGGGCGGTGAGCTGGGGAATGCCGACGCCGGCGACGATGCGGGTCGTGCAGATGGAGCCGGGGCCCTGGCCGATCTTGACGGTATCGGCGCCGGCGGCGGCGAGGAACTCGACGCCTTCGCCGCTGGTGACGTTGCCGGCGATGAGCGTGATGTGCTTATGCGACTTGCGGAGGAGGCGGAGCGCGTCGCCGACGCCCTTGGTGTGGCCATGGGCGGTGGAGATCGCGAGGGCGTCGGCGCCTTCGGCGATGAGCGCGCCGACATGGCCGAGCAGGCGGGCGCGGTCGATTTCGCCGTCGGTCGCGCGGGGGACGGAGATGGCGACGCCGACGCGCAGGCGGAAGTCCGCGTCGCGGGTCGGCCGGACGTGCGCGCGGGACTCCTCGGAGATGCGCTCGATGTCACTCAGCGTGAAGAGGCCGCGAAGGCGGTTCCTGGCGTCCACGACCAGGAGCTTGTTCTGGCCGACGTGGTCGGAGAACTTGCGGTCGGCGGTCGCGATCGGATCCTTGCCGAGGTCCTTCTCGGCCACCGTGAAGACCTTGTCGCGGGGGGTCATGACGGCGACGACCTTGCGCTGGCCGTGGCGTTCCTTGACGGCGCTGCCGGGCAGGAGGCCGTGGAGCGTGCCGTCGGCGGAGGTGACGGGGAAGGTGCTGAACGCCAGGCCGTCGCGTTCGATGCGGGCGAGGACTTCGGCGATGGTGTCGTCGGCCGAGACGACGGCGGGGTCGCCGATCATCCCGTGGATGTGGTTCTTCACCCGGCGGACCTCGGCGACCTGGTCGGCCTCGGACATGTTATAATGCAGCAACCCGAGCCCGCCGTTGAGGGCCATGGCGATGGCCATGCGGTGCTCGGTGACCGTATCCATGTCGGACGAGACGATCGGCAGGGACAGCGGCAAGGCGTCGGACAAGGCCGAGTCGAGGCGCGTCATGCGGGGCAGGACCTCGGAGTAGCGGGTGGCCAGGGAGACGTCGTCGTAGGTCAGGCCGAGGCCGGCGTTGGCGGGGACGATGCCGTCCGCGGACAGATAGACGCGTTCGTCGAGGGAAACGCGGCCCTTGGATTTCGAGGAGGCCATGAGTGGTCGGTTTCCCCAAAGGGTGTTAGGCACCCCCCGAGAGGGTGGCAAATTGATTTTGCGACTTTACGGCGATTGCCGACGATGGGTGTCATGAACGGCGGAAAATTCGAGTTTCTGCGGGTGCGACGTCGGTTCCGGCAGCCGCTGACGACGGGCGCCGGCACGATCGACGCCGTGGACCGCGTGTTGCTCCGCACCGAAGACGAAACCGGGGTCGGCTTCGGCGAAGCCGCCCCATGGCCGGGCTTCCCGACGGAGTCATGCGACGAGATCGCGGAGGTGCTGCGTTCGGCGCGCGGCGGGCTCTCGCACCTGCGGGCGGCGGTCGACGCCGCCGGCGCCGCCCTGCCCTGCCTGCGCGCCGCGCTGTCCTCGTGCGCCCACTGGGCCGAGATCGCCGCCTTCGCCGGCGGCCTGCCCTGCGCCGGGCTGCTCACGCTTCCGAACCCGGAAAACATCCGGGAGAAGGCGGCGCGGGGCTACCGTGTGCTCAAGTGCAAGCTCACCGCCGCGACCGAGGCCGCCGAACTCGGCGCGCTCATCGCCGCGGCCCCGGCCGGGCTGACGTTCCGCCTCGACGCCAACGGCGCGCTGACGCTGGAGCAAGCGCGCGCCTGGGCCGAGTTCGCGCGGGCGCATCCCACCGTCGAGTTCATCGAGCAGCCCTTGCCGGTCGGCCATCCCGGCTATGCCTCGCTCGGGGCCGAAAAGGTCGCGCTCGACGAATCTTTCCTGACGCCGGGCGGGCCGGATTGGGCCGGGCCGATCGTCGTCAAACCCGCGCTGGCCGGGGACTGCGACGCCTTGCTGCGCTGGCGGCGGGGGCGACCCGGCAAGGTCGTCTACTCGTCGGTCTTCGAGACCGCGATCGGCCGGCAGGCCGCGCTCTGGCTCGCCGCCCAGGATCCGGCCGCGGGCACGGTCGGCTTCGACACCCTGGGGCGCTTCGAGAGGGACGGTCGCGACCGTCACGAGACGGGTCCGCTGGCCCGCGGCCGGCTCGACCTCGCCTGGGGCGAACTGTGGAAAGAAATGGCATGAGCGCCGTCGCGGTCTTCCACGCGGGCCACGCCGAACATCTGGGCGAAGCGTTGCTGACGCATGATGCCGGCCTGCCGGTGTTCTTAGGTAACCCGCATTGGGCCGGGGCCGAGCGCGAGGAAGCCGCGCGCCAGATCCCGCGCGGCACGACGATCCTCGGCACGACCTTGGAGCCGCGCGGTCTGGGCACCTGCGATTTTCCGCTCAACTGGCGGGGGCGCGTGATGATCCCCACGGGCGGGACCGGCGGGAAGGTGAAGTTTATCATCCATTCCGGCGAGACGCTCCGCGCTGCCGCGCTCAGCCTGCGCGACGCGCTCGTCGCCCGCGGGCTTTCGCCCGTGCTCCACGGCTTGACGTGCACGCCGCCGTGGCATGTCAGCGGCTTCATGCCGGCCGTCCGCGCGCGCGTGACGGGCGGCCGGCATCAGGTCATCGACGGGCGTTTCGCCGCGGACGCCGCCCTGCCCTCCGTCGGGCTGCCGGCAGGGGGCACCCGGCTCGTGGAGGTCGTGCCGGCGCAGCTGACGCGCCTGCTCGCGCACGCCGGGGGCGAAGCGTGGCTGCGCGGCTTCGACGTCGTCCTGCTCGGCGGCTCGGCCGTCCCGCCGCCGTTGCTCGACGCGATCCGCGCGCGCCGCCTGCCTGCCTTCCTCACCTATGGCGCGACCGAGACGGCGGCCGCCTGCGCGTTGTGTCCGCCGGAAAAGATCTGGGCGGGCGAAGCCGTGCGCGGGGCACCGCTGCCGGGCGTGCGTTTCGCGACGACCGACGCAGGCGTCATCACCGTCGACGCTCCTTCGCTCGGCTTGGGCGTCTGGCCCGACGGCCCGATGACGAATCCGTGGACGAGCGGCGACCGCGGCGACGTGGCTGCCGATGAGAGCGTACGCATCACCGGACGCGCCGACCGCGTGATCGTCACCGGCGGCGAGAAGGTCGATCCGGCGCGCGTCGAACAAGCGTTGCTCGCGACCAGACTCGTGCGGGAAGCGCTCGTGCTGGGCCTCCCTGAGGCGACCTGGGGCGAGCTCGTGACCGCTTGCGTCGTGGCCGGGCCTGAGACCGAAGCCGCCCTGCGCAAGGCCTGCGAAGCACTGGAGCCCGCCGCGCGGCCGAGACGCTACGCGTTCGTCGACGCCATCCCGACGAATGCGAGCGGCAAGCCCGACCGGGATGCGATCGCGAAGCGGACCGCTTAGGCGCGGACGGCCTTCCAGACGCGCAGGCAGGATTCCACGAGGGCCGGGAACTCCGCGAGCGGCACCTGCGAAGGGCCGTCGGAGATCGCCTTCTTCGGGTCCGGGTGGGTCTCCATGAAGAGACCGTCGGCGCCGGCGGCGAGGGCCGCCTTGGCGAGCACGGGCACGTATTCGCGCTGTCCGCCGGAGGAGCCGCCGGCGGCGCCGGGGAGCTGCACCGCATGGGTCGCGTCCATGACCGTGGGATGGCCGAAGCCGGCCATGATCGGGAAGGAACGCATGTCGACGACCAGGTTCTGGTAGCCGAAGGTCGTGCCGCGGTCGGTCTGCCAGATCTCGGCGGCCTTGGCGCCCTCGAGCTTGTCGACCACGAAGCGCATCTCGAACGGCGAAAGGAACTGGCCCTTCTTCACGTTGACGACCTTGCCGGTCTTGGCGGCCGCGACGAGGAGGTCGGTCTGGCGGCACATGAAGGCCGGGATCTGCAGGACGTCGACGACCTGGCCGACGGCGGCGCACTGCTCGGGGCCGTGGATGTCGGTGAGCACCTTGAATCCGTAGTCCTTCTTCACCATCGCGAGCAGGTCGAGGCCGG
Organism: Verrucomicrobiota bacterium; assembly: GCA_046091055.1. Taxonomy (GTDB): domain Bacteria; phylum Verrucomicrobiota; class Verrucomicrobiia; order Opitutales; family UBA953; genus UBA953. The sequence goes on from JBJTAX010000245.1 coordinate 4,842, forward strand.
CCTGCATGCCCGGACCGCGATCGCCGCCGAGGGAGGTGCGGTTGGCTTTATCGTAAGAGCCTTTGAAGATGACGTTCAGCTCCGGGTGGCGGGCGGCCAGGGCCTTGAGCTCCGTGGCGACGGTCCGGCAGTTGGCCTCCGATTCGAGGGAGCAAGGTCCGGCGATGAGGAGCAGACGGCGCTTATCGTGCAGCATGCGGCAGGATAGGACGGGCGGCCCGCTCAGGGCGAGCCGTAAGGAGCGCTCAGCGGCCCAGCCAGCGCAGCACGTCCGGCAGCGGGCGCGTGTTGAGCACCTGCTCAGGCGTCAGCCAGCCCTTGCGGGCGATGCGCACGCCATGGGCGGCGAAGGCCAGCTGGTCGACGTCGTGGGCGTCGGGATTGATCGAGCAGAGCACGCCCTTCTCGGCGGCGCGGCGCCACCAGCGCCAGTCGAGGTCGAGGCGCCACGGGTTGGCGTTGAGCTCGATGATGGTGTCGTTGGCCGCGGCGGCGTCGATGACCTTGGCGATGTCGACCTCGTAGGGCTCGCGCTTGTTGAGCAGACGGCCGGTGAGATGGCCGACCATGTCGACGTGTTCGTTCTCGATGGCCTTGATGAGGCGGGCGGTCTGGGCCTCGCGGTCGAGCGTGAAGAGGTTGTGGACCGAGGCCACGACGAAATCCAGGCGCGCCAGGACGTCGTCCGGGAAGTCGAGCGCGCCGTCCTTGAGGATGTCGACCTCGCTGCCGGCGAGCACGCGCACGCGGTACTTCTGCGAGGCGTTGAGCTGCGCGATGTCCGCGAGCTGCTTCGCGAGGCGGGCCTCGTCGAGGCCGCCGGCCTGGAAGCTGGACTTCGAGTGGTCCGAGATGCCGAGGTACTCCCAGCCGTGGGCTTCGGCGGCGGCGGCCATCTGGTCGAGCGTGTGATCGCCGTCGGATTCCGTGGTGTGGTTGTGGAAGACGCCGCGCAGGTCGGCGAACTGCACGAGCTTCGGCAGCCTGCCGGCTTCGGCGGCGTCGATCTCACCGTTGCCCTCGCGGAGCTCCGGCGGGATCCACGGCAGGCCGAGCGCACGGAAGACCTCCTCCTCGCTCTTCGCGCCGGGCGCGGGGGTCTTCTCATCGACGGACTTGAAGCCCCATTCGCTCATGCTGAGGCCGCGGCCGAGCGCGCGATGGCGCATGGCGACGTTGTGCTCCTTGGAGCCGGTGAAGTGATGCAGCGCGAAGTAGAACTGTTCGGACGGCACGACGCGGAGGTCGGCCTGGAGGCCGTTCTCGAAGCGCACGCTGGATTTCGTCTCGCCGTGGGCGGTGACTTCCTTGACGCCCGGGTAGGCGACGAACCAGTCCATGATCGGTGTGGGTTCCGACGAGGCCACCAGGAAGTCGAGGTCGCCGACCGTCTCGCGGGCGCGGCGGAGCGAACCGGCGGATTCGGCGAGCGAGACCTGCGGGAGCGCGCGCAATCCCGCGAGGATCGGTTCGGCGACGGCGGCGGCTTCGTACCAGCGGTGGCGCTTGCCGTAGGCGATGCGGTTCTTGATGCCCTCGAGGATCTTCTCCTGCGTCTTCGCGCCGAAGCCCTTGAGCTCGGCGACCGCGCCGGATTCGCAGGCCTCTTTCAGCTTCGCGAGGTCTTCGACCGCGAGCTGCGTCCAGAGCGCGCGGACCTTCTTCGGCCCGAGGCCCGGGATCTGCATCACCTCGAGGAGGCCGGCGGGGATCGACGCCTTGAGCTTCTGGTGGAACGGCAGGACGCCGTCGCGACGGAGCGTCGTGATCTTATCGACGAGCGCCTCGCCGAGACCAGGGATCTCGGCCAGCTTGCCGCCGGCGATCAGCTCGCCGAGGTCCTCGGTCAGGTTCTCGAGGATGCGGGCGCCGGCGGAGTAGGCGCGGATCTTGAACGGGTTCTCCCCCGTCAGTTCCATGAACGTGGCGATCTCGTCGAGGACGGCCGCGATATCGTTCTTCACCATCACGGGCGGCGGGCCTTCTCGGCGTGGTAGACTGCGAGCAAGGCGGCGAAGTCGGCCTCGCGGGTGCCGCTCTCGATCACGTGCTGATAAGTGCCGGCATGGCGGCGCTCCTCCTCGGCGGCGGCCACGCGGCGGTCGATCTCGTCGGCGGGGTCGGTGCCGCGGCCCGTGAGCCGACGACGGAGCTCGGCGCGGTCGCTCACGCGGATGAAGACCGTGACGAGCGCGGCGGCCAGGCGCGGATCGGCGGCGCCCTTGGCGCGGATCGTGGCGGCGCCCTGGACGTCGACGTTCAGGAGCGCGTCGAACCCCGCGCCGAGATGGGCCGCGACGTCGGCCGCGCGTGGACCGTAAAGGTTGCCGTGGACGAGGGCGTGTTCGAGGAAGACGCCCTGCGCGACCTGCTGCTCGAAGCTCGCGCGCGTGAGGAAATGGTAGTCGACGCCGTCGGCTTCCCCGGCCCGCGGCGCGCGCGTGGTGCACGTGATCACGCGGCGGATCGCCTGCGGGCGGGCCTCGGTGAGGCGGGCGCAGAGCGTCGTCTTGCCGCTGCCGGCGGGACCGGAGACGACGATGAGCAGCGCGCGGCTCACGGCAGCCGGAAGGATTGGACGAGGCAGGCGGCGCCGAGCACGAGCAACAGTCCGCCGACGACGTTGCGCCGGCCGGCGGTCGCGAGCACCCAGTCGCATTGGCGACCGAAGACAGGCGGCGAGCAGGCCCACCAGAAGCCGAAGAGGATCAGCAGGCCGTAGCTCACCGCGGCGTCGAGCAGGCTATGGGGCAGCTGGCGGTAGCCGGCGTCGAGGGTCGCGCGGGCGAGGAAGAGCATGAGCGCCCCGAGGGCCCGGACGGACAGGAAATCGGGCATCGTGTAGAACGTCGCGAAGCTCGCGCCGACGAAGACCGCCACGACCGGCAGGCGCGGGATGCCCGCGAGGTCGGCCTCGGGGAGGTTGACGAGCCACCAGGCGAACCAGGCGATGGCGGCCAGGCCGAGCAGGAGCGTCGCGCCCCGCGAACGCCGGAAGGCGCGCAGCACGGTCGCGTCGGCGAGGACGAGCGAGCCGGCGAGGAGCAGGCAGGCGGCGAGCGCGTAGTAGGCTTGGGCGAGGGTCACGGCCTTGAGTTAGGACGACCCCCTCAGCCGAGGCAACCCGTAGGTTCAACGAGAACGCAGACGGTCGACGGCCCAGGCGGCGTGTTCGGCGACCATCGGATCGGGCGAGCCGAGCAGAGCCTCCGCGGCGGCAAGGTCGGCGGGCGCGCCGATGTTGCCCAGGACCGTCAAGGCGTTGCGGCGCCAACGGGCGAGGCCGAGGCGCTCGACCGGCGTGCCCCGGAAGTGGGCGAGGAACTCCTCGTCGGTCCAGGCCAGCGTCTCGCGGAGGGGCGGATGCGGCCGCGGGGCGAAATGCGCCTCGCGGGTGGCGACGGCCCACTTGTTCCAAGGGCAGACGTCGAGGCAGTCGTCGCACCCGAAGACGCGGTCGCCGAGGGCTTCGCGGTATTGGACCGGGATGGCACCCTTGTGCTCGATGGTCAGGTAAGCGAGGCACTTGCGCGCGTCCAACCGGTAAGGGGAGATGATCGCGGCGGTCGGACAGGCGTCGAGGCATCGCGTGCAGGAACCGCAGCGGTCCGGCTCCTTGGCCGCCGTGGGTTCCAGTTCGAGGGTCGTCAGGATGACGCCGAGGAAGAGCCAGGTCCCCGCGCCGCGGTGGATAAGGATCGTGCTCTTGCCCTGCCAGCCGAGGCCGGCGGCGGCCGCGACGGGTTTTTCGAGGACCGGGCCGGTGTCGACGTAGGGCTTCTGTTCGCCCCCGAGTCCTGCCATCACCGCGCAGAGCTGTTGGAGACGGGCCAGGATCACTTCGTGGTAATCCGCGCCCAAGGCGTATTTCGCGATGCGGTAGCCGGCGGGCGGATGCGGCTGGTAATAGTTGAGCCCGACGACCACCAGGCTACGGGCCTCCGGGAGCACCTTGCGGGCATCCGTCCGGCGGTCCGGGTGACGGGCCAGCCAGGCCATGTCGCCATGCATCCCGTCGGCGATCCACTTCTTGAAATAGTCCGCGCGGACGTCGGCCTCGACCGGCGCGACCCCGAAGGCGTCGAAGCCCAGCTCCTTCGCCGAAGCCGCGAGACGCTGGCGGAGGGCGCGGGGATCCATCGGCTCAGCCTAGGATCGAAAGCACGCGGCTGACGATCTCTTCGACCGGCGCCAGCTTGCCGACGCCTTCATAACCGCAGGCCAGCATGCCTTCGGCCGGCTCGACCACCGCGTGACCACGGGAGCGGAGAGCCTTCAGGTTGGCCTGCGTGGCCGGGTGTTCGTACATCTTGCCGTTCATCGCGGGGCAGAGGAGGACCGGGCCGCGGGTGGCGAGGTAGATGCTCGTCAGGAGGTCGGGGGCCAGGCCGTGGGCGAACTCCGCGAGGACGTTGGCCGAAAGCGGCGCGACAAGGAGCAGGTCGGAGGAGTCGGCGATCTCGATGTGGCCCGGGACGGAATGGGCGCCTTCGGCCCAGAGGTCGAACGCCACCGGGCGACGGGAGAGCACCTGGAGCGTCATCGGCGTGATGAACTGCGTGGCGCCCTTGGTCATGACCACCTGGACCTCGGCGCCGTATTTGACGAGCTGCGAAGTCAGGTCCGCGGCCTTGTAGGCGGCGATGGAGCCGGTGACCCCGAGGGTGATGCGTTTGCCGACGAGCTGGGACATGTCAGCACCGGACGATGGGAAGGCCGTCGGATGAGGCGAGGGGAAAGGCGGCTCGGTCGCGCCGAAAAGGGGTCCTTTTAGGCGAAACCGGCCCTTTTCTTGTTTGCCATGCCTGCCGACGGGGGTTCGCTTTGGCACCTCTTATGCAATCCGACATTGGTCTCATCGGTCTGGCCGTCATGGGTCAGAACCTCGCCCTCAACATCGCCGACCACGGCTTCGCGATCTCGGTCTACAACCGCACGACCGCCAAGACCGACGAGTTCGTGAAGGAAAACCCGAAGACCCCGGGCAAGCTGACCGGTTGCCCCACCATGAAGGACTTCGCCGCCTCCCTTAAGAAGCCCCGCAAGGCCGTCATCCTCGTCAAGGCCGGCGGCCCGACCGACGCCGTGATCAACGAACTCGTCGCGGTCTTCGAGCCGGGCGACATCATCATCGACGGCGGCAACGCCCTCTGGACCGACACCATCCGCCGCGAACGCGAACTCAAGGCCAAGGGCCTGCGCTTCATCGGTTCCGGCGTCTCCGGCGGCGAAGAAGGCGCCCGTTTCGGGCCGTCCCTCATGCCCGGAGGCGACGCCGCCGCCTGGGCCGAACTCAAGCCCATCTGGGAAGCCGTCGCCTCCAAGGTCGATGCCGTCACCGGCGTCGAGCTCACCGGCGCGACCCCGGGGAAACCCATCATGGGCGGCGTACCCTGCGTGGCCCATATCGGCCCCGACGGCGCCGGCCACTACGTGAAGATGGTCCACAACGGCATCGAGTACGGCGACATGCAGATGATCTGCGAGGCCTACGACCTCATGCGCGGCCTCCTGGGCATGAACCCGGACGAGATCGGCGCCGTCTTCGAGGAATGGAACAAGGGCGACCTGAACTCCTTCCTCATCGAGATCACCGCCAAGGTGCTCAAGCAGAAGGACCCCGAGACCGGCAAGCCGCTGGTCGACGTCATCCTCGACACCGCCGGCCAGAAGGGCACGGGCAAGTGGACGAGCGCCAACGCCCTCGACATGGGCGTCGCGGCCCCGACCATCGCCGAAGCCGTCTTCGCCCGCTGCCTCTCCGCCGT
>JBJTAX010000246.1:0-3374 GCA_046091055.1 Verrucomicrobiota bacterium
CTCCCCCCTTTATCCTCCGCCGACGTCCATGTCGGCATCTCCCCGCGATCAGATCCTCCGCCTCCGCGCCGAAATCCTGCGCTACGAGGAGCTGTATCGGAAGAAGCACGCCCCAGAGATCTCCTACTTCGAATTCGACAAGCTCCTCGACCAGCTGGCCGACCTGGAACGCGAGTTCCCGATGTTCGCCGGACCCGACCTCGGCATCGGCGACGACAAGTCCGAGGGCTTCCAGCAGGCCGACCACAAGGCCCCGATGCTGTCGCTCGACAACACTTACGACGAAGCCGACTTCCGGGCCTTCGGCGACCGCATTTACAAGGCCCTCGGCGGCACGGGGCTCGAGTTCATCGTCGAACCGAAAGTCGACGGCGTGGCGGTCTCGCTCACGTTCGAGCAGGGTAAGTTCGTGCGCGCGGTCACCCGCGGCAACGGCGCCCGGGGCGACGATGTCACGGCCAACGTCAGCCTGATCCGCGAGATCCCGCGTTCGCTCAAGGGCGCGCCCGATCTCCTGGAAGTCCGCGGCGAAATCTACATGGAACTGGCGGAGTTCCAGCGCCTCAACGCCGAGCGCGAAGCCGCCGGCGAACCGCTCTACGCCAATCCCCGCAATCTCGCCGCCGGCACGGTCAAGCTCCTCGACGGCGAGGAAGCCCGCCGCCGCCGTCTCAGCATCGTCTGCTACGGCCTCGGCGCCTGCGAGCCGGCCTCCGCTTTCGCCTCGCTCAAGGAGTTCAAGACGAAGCTCAAGGACTGGGGCTTCCCCATCCGCGACGATATCGACGTCCAGCAAGGCGTGGATGCCGCTTGGAAAGCCATCCAGCAACTCGACGTCCTCCGTCGCGACCTCCCCTTCCCGACCGACGGCGCCGTGGTGAAGGTCAACCGCCTCGAAGACCAGCGCCGCGCCGGCACGACGAGCAAGTTCCCGCACTGGGCCGTCGCCTTCAAGTTCCCGCCTGACCAGGCCGAGACCATCCTGCGCACGATCAGCATGCAGGTCGGCCGCACCGGCGCCATCACGCCCGTCGCCGAACTCGACCCGGTCCTGCTGGCCGGCTCGACCGTCGCGCGCGCGACGCTGCACAACGCCGGCGAGATCGCCCGCAAGGACATCCGCGAAGGCGACACCGTCCGCATCCAGAAGGCCGGCGAGATCATCCCGCAGGTGCTCGGCGTCGTCCTCGCCAAGCGTCCCGCCGACGCCCAGCCGTTCGACTTCGAAGCCCGCCTGAAGGAGCTCGGCCTCGACGCCGCCCGCGACGGCGAGGAAGCGGCCTACAAGCTTCGCGCGCCCTCTCGCGACATGAAGATCCGCCGCCTCGTGCACTTCGCCAGCAAGCAGTGCCTGGACATCGATGGCCTCGGCGACGCCGTGGCGGAGCAGCTCGTGGACCTGGCCCTCGTCGACGCACCAGTGGACGCCTTAGCCGTGACGCCCGCCCAATGGCGCATGCTCGAAGGCTTCAAGGATAAGTCCGTCGACAACATGATGGCCGGCCTAGCCCAGGCCAAGCAGCGCGAACTCTGGCGCGCAATCCACGCGCTGGGCATCCCCAATGTCGGCATGCAGACCGCGAAGGACCTCGCCCGCCACTTCAAGTCGATGGATGCGCTGGAAGCGGCCAAACCCGCCGACCTACTCCTCACCAAGGTCGGCAAGAAAGGAGGCGTCTCGTATGAGTCCGTCATCTCCGGCGTCGGCATCGAGGTCTCCGAGTCCATCCTCTCCTTCTTCAGCGACCCCAACCACCGCGACTGGGTTAAGGCCATGCGCTCGGCCGGACTGAACCTCGTCGAAGCCGCCGCGGCGGGTTCGGTGGAAGGCGTCGTCGGCAAGACCTTCGTGCTGACCGGCACCCTGCCCTCGCTCGGACGCGATGAAGCCCGCGACATGATCGAGAAGGCCGGCGGCAAGGTCTCCGGCAGCGTCAGCAAGAAGACTGACTACGTCGTCGCCGGCGAGGAAGCCGGCTCGAAGCTCACCAAGGCCCAGGAACTCGCCGTCGCCATCCTCGACGAAGCCGGCCTGCGCAAACTGCTAAGGAATTGACCTCATGATCGCCCTCGCCTTCCCCAAGGAGATCCCAAGCTTCGGGAAGACCGCACACCTCACGCACTACTTCGTGTTCGCCGGCATCGCCTGGCTGCTCGGCTACGTGCTCTTCCGCGGCTGGTGGCATGGCCGCAAGATCATCCAGGAGATGCCCACCGGCGCCGACATACGGCGCGAGGCCCTGTGGTCCGCCCTGACGCTCGTCATCTACGGCCTCGTCGGCAGAAGCACCCTCGCGCTCAAGAAGCTCGGCTGGACGCAGATCTATACCAAGGTCGACGACTACGGCTGGGGGTGGTTCTGGGGTAGCATCGTCGTCGTGATCTTCGTGCACGACGCCTACTTCTACTGGACGCACCGGCTGATCCATCACCCGAAGCTCTTTCGCTTCTTCCACGGGGTGCACCACGAGAGCCATAATCCCAGCCCGTGGGCCGCGTATTGCTTCAGTCCCGGCGAGGCCGTCATCCAAGCCGGCATCTTCCCGCTCGTCGCCCTGACCCTGCCGATCCATCCCGGCGCGTTCGGAATCTTCATGCTCTGGCAGATCACCTTCAACGTCGCCGGCCACACCGGCTACGAGTTCCACGCCAAGTGGCTGATGGATTCCTGGCTCGGCAAGTTCCTGAACACCCCCACGAACCACATCCAGCACCACGACAGCTTCAAGGGGAACTTCGGCCTCTACTTCAACTACTGGGACCGCTGGATGGGCACCAACCATCCCGACTACGAAAAGCGCTTCCGCGAAGTGACGTCCCGATGAGCACCTCCCATCCACCCCTCCCCGACGACGCCGCCGATCTGGCCCGCAATGGCGATGCGACCGGCCTGGGCGTCCTGCTGAAGGGCGGACTGGCGGTGGACGCGCGCGACGCCAAGGGCAATACGCTCCTGATGCTGGCCAGTTACCATGCCCGGGCCGAGGTCGTGAAATTGTTGCTGAAGTCAGGCGCCACGGTCGACCTCCGCAACGATAAGGGCCAGACGCCCCTCGGCGGCGTGGCCTTCAAGGGTTACGTCGAGATCGCCACCCTGCTCCTCGATGCGGGCGCCGACCCGCTCGCCGACCAAGGCGGCTCGACCCCGGCCGATTTCGCCGTCCTCGCCGGCAAGGCCGAGATCCTCGCCCTCCTGCAATCGCGTCGCGACAACGCGGCCAAACCCACCCGTTGGTTCAGCAAGCTGATCGGGTGGATGCGAAGGAACTGAGGCAGGGACGGCGCCAGGTGCTGTCCCGACCCCCAACCCCTAACCCGACCCCTGCGACGCTAAGCTTACGTGCAGGACCCCGGCCTGGCGGCGACGAGGTCGG
>JBJTAX010000247.1:0-5203 GCA_046091055.1 Verrucomicrobiota bacterium
GTAGGCGTAAGGGTTCTTCAGCGGTCCGTGCTTGCCCCAGTTCTTCACGCCGTAGGAGCCGAACTCGTAATGCATCCCGCGGGTGTCGCCGTAGTTCGATCCCGAGAAGACCCGGCCTTTGCCGTCGATATCGAGGCTGTAAGTGTTGCCGCCGCCCTCGGCGTAGATCTCGAAGGTCGGGCGGAGCGGATGGAAGCGCCAGATGCACTGGCCGGACCAGGCGGTGCGCTTGCCGCCGGGCACACCGACGTTGCCGGTGGTGGTGCTGCCGTTCGCGCCGTAAAGCCAGCCGTCGATGTTGAACTGGAGGCTGGTCGAGGTGCTGTGCGTGTCCTCCAGGCCGAAGCCGGCGAGCTCGACGGCCGGGTCGCCGACGGGCCGTCCGTCCTTCAGCGCGTAACTCAGCAGGTAGGGCGGATTAAGTACCCAGAGCCGTCGGTCGCCGGCGACGGCCGCGGTGACGATGTTCAGGCCCTTCAGGACGTCGGTCTGCTTGTCGTAGGTGCCGTCTCGGTCGGTATCCTCAAGGACGCTGATGACGTCGGCGCCTTTGTCTCCCGCGGGCGGCGGCAAGGGGACCTTGTCGAACTGCGCCCGGAGGTGCTGATCGTAGCTGATGACCTTCAGTCCCGCCGGGAAAGGATACTGCCGGAACTGCACCACCCAGAGCCGGCCTTGGGAGTCCCAGCGGGCGTGGATGGGTTGGGTGATCGCCGGTTCCGCCGCGATGAGCTCGATCTTCAGGCCTTTACGGACCGTGAACTTCTTCAGTGCCTCGGCCGGCGGCGACGGCGGCGTGTCGTCCGCCTGCACGCCGCGGCCTTTGAACGTCTTCGCCATCTCAAGGACCTTCTCGTTGCCGGCGAAGGGCGCGTCCGCGGCCGTCAGAGCGGCGGCGAGCATGAGGAGCGAGGTCGCGGCGCGCATCTTACTTCAAGGTGAGCGTCAGGCGGCGGAGTTCCATGACGCTTTTGCCGGGGATCTCGGTCGCCCGCTGCTTCAGTTCGCCTTTGCCCGGCTCGAGCCTGACCTCGCCGAGCGTCATGGAGCGGAAGTCGCGCATGACGGATTCGCCGTGCGGACGGGGCAGGGTGTCCTGCTCAGGCTTCAGGGGGCTGTCGAAGGCCTCGTCAATCTTGCCTTTGAGCAGGGTGCCTTCGAAGGAAAGTTCCAGCGGGGTACCGACGGCGTCGGCGGCGCAGGCGTAGTCGAGGGTGACGACATAGGTCCCCGCGGTGACGACTTCGACGTTCCAGACGGCGGCGTGCTCCGGCTTGGTCCAGTTCACGAAATAAGACGAGTTCGGAGCCGCGGCGCTCCGTCGCATACCGCCACGGGGCTCGCCATCGCGGGCGGGCAGCATGGTGATCGGGAACTCGCGGTAGCCGACGTGGATCGGGCGCGGGTCGACGGCGTTGCCAGGGCCGTTGCCGCCCTTGCCCTTGCCTTTGCCGCCCGCGGGTACGGCGATGCCCATCTCCTGGCGCCACGCAGCGACCGATGCGATGAGCTCTTGGGCGAGCTCAGGTTGCTTGGCTTGGATCGGCGTGGTCTGGCCGGGGTCGGCGACCATGTCGAAGAGGTTGCCCGTGCCATCGAGACGATGGGTCTGGGTGCGCACGCTGACGTTGTTACCCCAGGTGTTGAAGATCTGCCGAGGCGCCCAGTCGGCGTCGTACCCGAGCTTGAGCAACGGCGAGAGGTCGCGGCCGTCCCGCGGGCGGTCGCCTACCCGCTTCACGCCGGCCAAGGCTTCGAGCGTCGAAGCAAGGTCGATGGCGCCGGCGATGGGCTTCACCTGCGTGCCGGCGACGATCTTGCCGGGCCAGCGGATGAAGAGCGGAGACCGGACGCCGCCTTCGTCGGTGGTCGCCTTGGTGCCTTTCATGCCCCCGGTCCAGCGATGGCCGTTCGGGCCGTTGTCCGAGAAGTAGACGACGATGGTGTCTTCCTCGAGCTTGAGCTCCTTGAGCTTGGCGAGGATCCGTCCGACGTTGCGGTCCTGGTTCTCGACCATGGCCAAGGCGCAGCGGGTCTCGTCAAGCTTCTCGGCTTGGGCGTTCGTCGCGGTCTGGCTGATCGGTTTGTCTTTGAAACGGGCCCAGTCCGTGGCGGGCGCCGACCATGGCGAATGCGGCGTGGTGAACGGTACGAAGCACAGGAAGGGCTTGGACTGGGTGCGCTCGATGAACTGCAGCGCTTTGTCCGTGAGGACGTCCACGATGTAGCCTTTGGACGTCTTCATGACGCCGTTATGCTCGAGCGGGGCGTCGAAGTATTCGCCCCAGTGGCCGGAGGTGTAGCCCCAGAAGGTGTCGAAACCGCGGGCGAGCGGATGGTATGGCCACTGGCTGCCGTTGTGCCACTTGCCGAACAGGCCGGTGACGTAGCCGGCGGCCTTGAACGAGTCGGCGACGGTCTTCTCGTCCGGGTTCATGCGCTCCTGTCCGGTCGAGACGCCATAGACGCCGAGCCGGCGATGATAACGGCCGGTGAGGAATTCCGAGCGGGTGGGCGAGAAGACGGGCTGGACGAAGAACCGGTCGAAGTGTGCGCCGGCCTTGGCGATGCCGTCGATGTGCGGCGTGGCGACCTGGCGGTTTCCGTTGAACGAGTAATCGCCCCAGCCGGCGTCGTCGGCCAGCAGGACGACCACGTTGGGCGCCTTGGCCGATGCGAGGGCGGCCGCCAGGAGGAGGGCAGCGAGCAGAATAAGGCGGCGCATGGCTTACTTGTTGGCGGGCCGGTAGCCCAGCGAGACGAGGAAGGCGTCGGCGGCGGCCAGCGTCTCGGCGTACTTCGACTTGTAGAAGAAGCTGTGCTTCTCACCTTCGTAGCCGACGAGTTCGCAGCGGTTGCCGGCGGCTTTCATGACTTCGGTGAACTTCTCGACGGTCGAGTAGGGCCCGGTGGTGTCGGCCGTGCCGTGGAAGATGATCGTAGGCGGCGTGCCTTTCCTCACATGGTGGATGGGCGAGATCTCCGTCGGCTCGCAGCCGAACCTGGCCTTGTCGAGTCCGGCGCCGAAGCCCTTGAGGTCCAGGCCGGGGAAGGGCGCCATGACGGTGCCGGGGTTGAAGAGCACGAGCGCGTTGGGCAGGCAGGAGACGGACTTGTCGTCCGCCGCGGTGTCGAGTCCGGGCAAGGTCGCGACCGAGGCCGCGAGATGCCCGCCGGCCGAGCCGCCGCCGACGGCGATGCGTTCCGGATCGATGCCCAGACGCACGGCGTTCGCGCGCACCCAGCGCACGCAGGCCTTGGCGTCCGAGACGCAGTCGGCCGGCTGGGCGTCTTGACGGCTCTTGACGCGATAGTCCGCGACGATGGCGACCATCCCGCGCGCGGCTAGGTGCCGGCTCTGGGGTTCGAACTGCGTCGGCGAACCGCCCGTCCAGCCGCCGCCGAAGAAGAACACGATCGCCGGCAGCGGCTTGGCGGCTTTCTGCGCGGGATTGAAGATCCAGACTTTCAGCACGGTGTCGCCGACCTTGCGGTAAGTTTCCGACTTCGTGCCCTCGATCACAGGCGGGTGGCCGCCGGCTTTCTTCTTGGAGGATTTTTCCTGGGCGCCCGCGGTCAGCGCGACGCAAAGGGAGAGGAAGGCGAGGATGAGGCGCATGGGGTTTCCCCAGGAATAGAGGGCCGGAGGGCCCGAGGCAAGGAGGGGAAGACCGAATTGAGGGCTGAATGGATAAGCCGGACTAGTTGCCTCTGCCTTGGGTAGGATCGGGACCGCGTCACGACATAGCAACCTGCTGAGTCGATGACACAGGACTGAATCGATACCAGGGCCTAAGTCCTGCCACCTGATCCCTGGGGCTGCCACCTGCCACTCGGAACGGCTCTCCGCTCAGCCCTTAATTCCCGAACGGTCCCTGCTCCTGGGTGACTTTGCCGATCGCGGCCTCTTCGGCTTCCAATCGCTTGAGTCGCTTGATGAATAGGACGAGTCCGACGAACAACAGGATATCGGTCCCCATCATGATCATGCCGGTCTGGGTCGCGTTGGGGCCGAGGTCGAAGGTCAGCGGACCGAAGAGCTTGCGCCAGAAGCTCGGCCGGCCGGGCTGGATGGACTCGACGAAGCCGCCCACAAGGTAGAGCGAGGCCGTGGAGTAGGCTAAGATCGGCGGCAGGAGCTTCGCGGGCTTCATGCGTGGTTACTTCTTGAAGGCGGGGTTTTCCTTGTTGCCGCCGCTCAGGATGAAGGCGACCAGGTCGAGGACCTCGTCCTTGGTGAGCATGCTGAGGAGCATGGGCGGCATGGGCGAGACCTTGGAGACTTCGATGCTCTTGACCTGCTTGCGGTCGAAGCCGACGCGCTGGTCGGGGTCGGAGAGGTCGGTGTTGATCTGCACGGTGTCGCCGTTGAGGTTCACGATGACGCCGGTGACGGTCGAGCCGTCCTGCTTGGTCACGACGACGGGCGCGAACTGCTCGTTGATCTCCTTGCTGGGGTTGATGATCTGGTCGAGGAGGTCGTGCGGGCTGTAGCGGCCGCCGGCGCCGGTGAGGTCCGGGCCGTTCATGCCGCCGGCGTTGCCGTAACGGTGGCAGGCGAAACAAGCGGCGGCGCCGAACATCTTGCGGCCGTTCTCAAAGTCGCGGCCCTTCATGCCGGTGCGCGTGGCGGCGCTCAGCTCTTCGAGGGTCCAGTTCTTGGGGGTGCGGCCGGCGAAGATCGCGCCGACGTTCTCGTAGGCGGATTTCACGGGCGGGTTCTTGGCCAGGGCGACGAGCTTCTCGTGACGGGCCAGTTCCTCCGGCGAGAACGTGGCGAGGGAGTCGTTGCGGATGAACTCGATGAACTTGCCGAAGCTGGAGCCGCCGCGGTAGCTGGCGGCCTTGACGAACCAGTTGAGCTGCTTCTCGCGCAGCTCCGGGGTCCAGCCGGCCTTGAGCATCCGCAGGCTGCGCATGATCTCCATCTCGGGCTCCTGGCTGCCGGCGTCGGCGACCACGGCCATGGCCTTGGCGGCCAGGGTCGGAGACTGCAGGAAACTCAGGGTCTCGGTGAGGAGCCAGTTGAGCTCGAAGTTCGCCGCAGGATAGGCGGCGTCGTAATTGCGGGTCACGGCGGCGACACCGGCGTCGTCCGGCTTGCCGTAGCGGGGCCGCACGATGTGGGCGACGGGGTGGTTCAGGGGCTTCTGATCCTGGGGGTGGTTCGAGAAGTCGTCGGCGCGAAAAGCCGCGTGCCGGC
>JBJTAX010000248.1:0-2501 GCA_046091055.1 Verrucomicrobiota bacterium
CCCCAGGCGTTGGCGAAGGTCGGCTGCTTGCCCAGCTTAAGCTGGTGCGGCAGGTCGACGACCTCGTAGCCGTTGGCGTCGAAGAAGGTGTTCATGTTGTCGAAGAACCCATCGCCGCCGTAGAGGAAGGCCGTCTGGTAACCCTTGGCCTGCAGGACCGACCCCAGCGTCGTGAGGTTCTCGCAGCCGGCGCGGCGCAGCACGGACTGGCCCGGGATCGGCGGGATGGACAACGACAGCGCCTCCATGCCGCGGACCGTACGGGTGCCGCCGGCGTAACAACGCGCGAGCCAGAGGGATTCGCGGGAAAGGCGGTCGAGGTTAGGCGTGAGGTTCTTGGGCTGATATTCCGGCGAACCGTAGCAACCGACGTATTCCGCGCTCAGGCTCTCGATCGTGATCTGGATGACGTTCCACCGGCGCGCGGGCGACGCCGGCTTGATGCGGCGGGTAATATCATCGCCCCCTCCCGCGACAGCGGCCTCGCCGCCTTGGGCGAGCACGGTCGCGCGGAGCTTCGCGACGGCGGCGGGACGCGACGGATAGAAGCGATGCCATTCGAGCTGATTGGCCCAGAAGGCAGCCAGGAAGGCGTATTCACCGTTCTTGGCCAGTTCGGCATCGTAGCTGTTCGACCAGGCCGGCTGGACGCCGCCCATGTGCCGGAGGCCAGCCGTCAGCCGCTCGGCGAACGTCGAACGCTCGGCGCTCGCGTCCTTGAGGTCGTGGCGCCCGACGAAATAGGCGACGAGCAGGAGCGCCAGCAGCGGCGAAAGGAGCGCGGCGAAGTCGCGCCAGCGCGGAGACGCGTCGGAGGAGGCGCCCTCTTCCCAGCGACGTACGAAGCCCAGGCGGCGCCAGAGCAGGAACAGGCCGGTCGCGACCGCGAGAACCACCCCGACGATCAGCGGCAGGTTGTAAGACTCGCGGATATTCTTCACGACCTCCGTCGTGTAGACGAGGTAGTCGACTGCGATGAAGTTGAAGCGGACGCCGAACTCCTCCCAGAAGAGGATTTCGGAGATCTTCCAGAACGTGAAGAGGAAGGCGCCGAAGAGCCAGGCCGCCCGCAGCGGCAGCCGCAGCCAGCGAGAGGCCGACCAAGCGGCTGGCCAGACCGCGCCGAGCAGACCGAGCGGCAAGGTCAGGACCCACGCCATCACGAGATCGAAAAGCAGGCCGAGGAGCAGCGCCGCAAAGGTGGCCAGACCCCAGGAAACCTCTCCGGCGGAGGCGACAAGGAGACCAACCCGAAGCAGCGAGCCCAGCAGGACGTAGCTCGAGGCGAGGAGCAAGGTGCCTCCTTGACGCGAACCTAGGACCTTCGAAAACAGCGGTTTCACGTGAACCAAACACTGCATAATGCCAAGGGAGGGCGAGTCTATTCAACGGCCCGCCACATTCTTCATCGCTCCGGCACCTCGTCGACACCGGAACCGCCCCAAGGATGACAGCGACAGAGGCGTCGGAATCCCATCCATGCACCCTTGAAGAAACCAAAGCGCGCGAGGGCCGTTCCCATGTAACAGGAACAAGTCGGATGGTAGCGGCAACCCGAGCCAGGGATCAGATGGAGCGGCTTGGAAAGGAAACGCTGGTAGAACCGGACGAAGCCCAAGGCGAAACAGGCCAGCCAGGAAGGTCGCGGCTCGCTCATGCGGACGGACCGGGCTTCGCCGCCGTGATCCGGACGGCGGCGGCGGCGTAGAGCTTACGCAGCTCGGCCAGCGAGCGCTTCAGCATGCCGGAACGGGTCACCAGCACGACCTCCCAACCGGGCGGGAAGGCGGAGGCATCGGTGCGGAAGAGTTCCCGCGCCAGCCGCTTGGCCCGATTACGGTCCACGGCCAGGGGGAGGTTCTTCTTGGCGGCGATCACCGCGAACCGGGCCGGGCCGGGCTCGCCCGTCGGGCGGTAGTTCAAAAGAAAAGGCCCGCAATCGAGTCGCGAGCCTTCTTGGCGGAGGCGGTTGAACTCGGCCGAGGCGCGAATTCGACGCTCCCGCGGGAGACGCATGGGGCTTAGGAAGCGCCGAGGCGCTTGCGGCCGATGGCACGGCGCTTGGCCAGGACCTTACGGCCACCGGGGGTCTTGGAACGGGCGCGGAAACCGCACTTGCGGGCGCGGGCGATCTTGGACGGGCGATAGGTCGGTTGCATGGCTGTAAAGGAACAGCCAAGGGCACGCCCCCAAGGGTGTCAAGCCCCACGCTTCCCGGCTTGCAGGTGCCGGGACGAGGGGGAGGATAGGCTCATGACCCCGGAAAAAGGCAAACTGAGGCCCACCCCGCCCAAGGCCTACCTCAACCCCGAGTTCATGGGCAGCCCGCAGGCCCGGAGCATCCGCGTCCTGACCGAGAGGACCGAGCCGCACGTGCGCTTCAAGAAGCATAACGTCCGCAACACCGTCGTGATGTTCGGGTCCGCCCGCACCCTGCCCGAGTCCGTCGCGCGCCGCCAGCTCGAAGAAGCCAAGGCCCTCGCCGCCAGCGGGGCCTGCGA
>JBJTAX010000249.1:0-6695 GCA_046091055.1 Verrucomicrobiota bacterium
GTGCCGCCCCTGCGGCCGCCGCCGCGCCCGCCGCCAAGAAGTGATTTCCGCGCCGGGCGTCCCCGGCACCTGTTCTTTGAAGTCAAATGCCATTCTCGGTCATCGCCGCCCTCGGCAATCCGGGCCGAGAATACTGCGCCACGCGCCACAACGCGGGATGGATCGTCGTCGATGCGCTCGCCTCGCAGGCCGGCGCGACATGGAGGGAGGAAAGCCGTTTTTCGGCCGCCGTCGCCAAGGTCATGTTCGGGGACCGCTCCGCGCACCTGGTCAAGCCCCTCACCTACATGAACGACAGCGGGACGCCCTTGGCGGCCTTCCTCCGGTTCCAACGGATCGACCCTTCCGAGATCGTCGTCCTGCATGACGACATCGCGTTCGAACCCGGCCAGCTCCGCCTCTCCCTGGGAGGTTCCGCCGCCGGCCACAACGGCGTCGCCAGCTGCATCCGCCATTTCGGCGAAGCCTTCGTCCGCGCCCGCGTGGGCATCGGCCCCAAGAAGCACCCCGGCCAAGACCTCGCCGACCACGTCCTCGGACGTTTCCCCGACGCCGATCTCGCCACCCTGACCCAGCGCATCCCCGACTTCATCCAGAGCCTCCAAACCCTCTTTTCCCTAGGCCTCCCGGCCGCCCAGAACCTCACCAACAGAAAACCACCCACACCATGACCACCGCCACGATCCGCCGCGAATACCTCGCCAGCCTCATCCTCGACCTCCGCGGCTCGACGGATGCGCCCGACACCGTCATCGACAAGCTCAAGGACGTCCTGAAGACCGTCGACTGCAAGGTCAGCGAGGTCGAGAACCTCGGCCAGAAGGAGTTCTCCCGCGTCGTGGACCGCAAGTTCCCGTCCGGCCTCTACGTCCAGATCCGCTTCGAAGGCCCCGTCACCGCCCCGAGCGCCTTCCGCGAGAAGCTCCGCCTCGACCGTACCGTCAACCGCCTGCTCGTGCAGTCGGCCAAGTAACCCCTCCCTTCCCACCGCCGTGGCCTCCTCCTTCAATCGCGTCATCCTCGCGGGCAACATGACCCGCGACCCCGAGGCGCGCGCCCTCCCTTCCGGCCAGGCCCTCACGAAGTTCTCCCTCGCCGTCAACCGCGCCTACACCACCAAGGAAGGCGAGAAACGCGAGGAAGTCACCTACGTCGACATCGAGAGCTACGGCAAGCAGGCCGAGATCATCGCCAAATACTGCGGCAAGGGATCCGGCATCCTCGTCGAAGGACGCCTCAAGCTCGACCAGTGGGAAGACAAGAAGACCGGCGAGAAGCGGTCGCGCCTCGGCGTCGTCCTCGAGAATTTCACCTTCATCGGCGGCAGGTCCCAAGCCGGCGAAGAGGGCGGCTCCACCCCCCGTTCCCGCGGCGGCAACGACACCCCCGCGCCTTCCGGCGACCACGGCGGCGACGACGTCCCGTTCTGAACTTTCCCTCCTCCAACCTTATCCCAAGCAAGACCATGGCATTCACCGAAGTCCTCCTCATCAAGCCCGTCGACGGCCTAGGCGCCGAAGGCGAGCAGGTCCGCGTCCGCGCGGGCTTTGCCCGCAATTACCTGCTTCCGCAGGGCATCGCGCTCCCCGTCAACCGCTCCAACACCAAGTACGTCGAGGCGCTCAAGAAGGCCCGCGAGGTCCGCGAGGCCCGCGACCTCGAGGCCGCCAACGCGACCGCCGCCAAGCTGGCCGCCGTCAAGCTCGTCTTCGCCGTCAAGACCGGCGAAGGCGGCAAGATGTTCGGCGCGATCAGCACCGCCGAGCTCTCGGCCAAGCTCGCCGAACACGGCGTCGAGATCGAACGCAAGCGCATCCATCTCGGCCAAGGCCCGGTCAAGCTGCTCGGCAAGCACACCACGAACATCCGCCTGCACGGCGCCGTCATGGCCGAACTCGAATTCGAAGTCGTCTCCGAGAACCCGATCGAAGCCGCGCCCGAGGAGGCCCCCGAGGCTGACGAACGCGAGTTCCGCGACGAAAAGGGCAAGAAGGCCCGCAAGCCCCGCAAGGAAAAGGCCGCCAAGGCCGAATAAGGCGAGCCCCTCCCCGGGAGAAGGCGCGCGGCGTGAGCCCCGCGCCTTTTTCTTTGGCGGGACGCCCTGTGAATAGGCCGTGAACAAGGCGTGAACGCCCAGGCTGTTTGGCGCTGTCCACCCCCGCCTCGCTCCGCACACTCCTGTCCTTCCCCATGGCCGACCGATCCCAGCGCCCGCGCCGCGACGCCGCTCCCGATTACGGGGACCGCGTGCCGCCGCACAACCTCGACGCCGAGCGCGGCCTGATCGCGAGCATCGTCATCGACGGAGGCGACACCTTGCAGCGGTGCCTGGAGCAGCGCGTCACGCCGGATTACTTCTTCGACCCGAAGCACCAGGACATCTACGCCGTCGCCGTCCGGCTCAACCAGGCGAGCACGGGCATCGACGAGATCACCCTCACCGAGCAGCTCCGGCGCGAGGGCCGGCTGGAGTCGGCCGGCGGCGCGACCTACGTCAACGAGCTCACCGGGCTCATCTCCTCCAGCGCGCACGCCCCGCACTGGCTGGCGATCATCCGCGAGAAGCATTTCCTCCGTCAGCTCATCGCCACCGCCGTCACGACGGTCGAGAAGGCCCACGCGCACGCCGAAGGCATCGAACGCCTCCTCGAGGAGGTCGAGCAGTCCTTCTTCCGCATCAGCGAGGATCGCATCTCCGAGTCCGCCCAGACGATCGACGGCCCCGTCGCCGAGGCGATGGAGCTCGTGCAGCGGATCATCCGCGACCGCAACTCGGTCCAGGGCGTGCCGACCGGCTTCCCCGACCTCGACGCGCTGACGTTCGGCTTCCAGTCCGGCCAGATGGTCGTGGTCGCCGCCCGCCCGGGCATGGGCAAGACCTCCATCGCGCTCAACTTCATCGAGGCCGCGCTCTTCCCCCGGCCGAGCGAGAACCGCCGGCCCGCCAACGTGCTGCTTTTCTCCCTCGAGATGCCGGCCCGCGATCTGGCCCTGCGCCTGCTCTGCTCCCGCGCCCGCGTGAACATGCAGAAGCTGCGCACGGCCCAGCCCGACGAGCGCATGCCGATGGACCTCGTCCAGGCGGCCAACGAATACAAGGGCCTGCCCCTCGTGGTCGACGACAACGGCGGCCAGAACATCCTCGAGATCCGCGCCAAGTGCCGCCGCGTCCATGCCCGCACCCCCCTCGACATGGTGGTGATCGACTACATCCAGCTCATCAACGGCCTGGATTCCGGCCTGCCCCGCGAACAGCAGATCGCGGAGGTCTCCCGCAGCATCAAGGCCATGGCCAAGGAGTTCAAGATCCCCATCGTCGCCTTGGCCCAGCTCAACCGCAAGTCGGAGGACGAGGCCCGTCAGCCCCGCATGTCCGACCTCCGCGAATCCGGCTCCATCGAGCAGGACGCCGACGTCGTGATGCTGATCTCCAAGCCCCCGGTCAGCCAGGGCAAGGCCGCCGAGGCCGAGGCCGAGCAGGCCGGGCAGGACGGTTGCTACGCCCGGCAGCTCATCGTGGCCAAGAACCGCAACGGACCCACCTCCGACATCAACTTGCTCTTTAATCCGGGGCTGACACGCTTCGAGACACCGGCCAGAGAACACCGTAATAATGAATAATCCTTCCTTCCGCCGCAGCTGGCTCCGCGCCGCCTGCTACGCCCTCGCCCTGGCCCCCCTCGTCGGCGCGTCCCAGCCGGCCCCCGGCCAGAAGGATCCGAAGGTCCGCGCCATCCGCATCAAGACCGAGGGCGCCGCCGTCTCCGAGCAGTTCGTGCGCGGGTTCGTCGCCTTGCGCGAAGGCCAGCCGTTCTCCAAGGACGCGGTGGCCAGCACCGTCCGGTCCCTCTACGCCACCGGGCGCTTCTCCCAGGCCTCCGTCGAGCCGATCCTCGACCCGAAGACCGGCGAGGTCGACATCGTCGTCGCCGTCGAGCCCCGGCCGATCCTCAAGGGCGTCGAATACATCGGGGGCGACGGGCTCGTCGGCAAAGACGCTTCCTGGTTCGGTGGCGAAGAGCTGCAGGACGTGCGGCTCGGCGAGCCGCTCGACCTGGCCCAGCTCCGGCGCGCCGAGGTCAAGCTGCAGGACGAGCTGCGCAAGAAGCGTCCGTTCGCCCGCGTGACCTCCCAGCTCCGCGACGTGCCCGGCGGCAAGATGGTCTCCGTCGTGGTCGACGAAGGCGTCGAGCTCAAGGTCGACACCAGTTCCTTCGAGGGCGCCAAGGCGTTCGAGCCTTCCGAACTCCGGGCCGGGGCCGACCTTTCCACCAGCGAATACCGCTGGTACAAGTGGTCCTGGCTGATGGGCACCGGCCGGCTTGATCCGGAGCAATACCGCGAGGACTGCCGCAAGCTCCGCGAATTCTACCGCGCGCGCGGCTACCTCGACGTCCAGGTCGAGGACGCCGATCCCCAGAAGGTCTGCAAGGTCAAGGATGTGAGCGGCGGCTCCGGCTGGCTCGACGTGGTGTTCAAGATCGGCGAAGGCCGCCGCTACGTGGTCGGCGCCCTCTCGGTCGAAGGCAACCGCCTCGGCGTGACCGACCCGGTCTTCTCGACCGACGCGCTCCGCAAGGTCGTCGCCGAGCCCTCCCTCCGCCGCGGGTCCCATCCCGCGGAGTTCGACCAGCTGGCCTCCGGCCAGGCTTTCGCCGTGCCCGCCGTCGAGGCGGCCGCCGACAAGCTCAAGGAATACTACGGCCAGATGGGCTACATCAACGCCTCCGTCCAGGTCGTGCGCAGGCCCGACCTCGCCACCGGCGCCATCGACGTCCGCTTCGTGATCGAAGAGGGCCAGCGCCACACGGTCCGTTCCGTCGAGATCCAAGGCAACACCAAGACCCGCTCGACCGTCATCGCCCGCGAGCTCGCGCTCGGGCCCGGCGAGGTCTTCGACCTGGCCCGCACCCGCGTCTCCGAGGCCCGCCTGCGCAACACCCAGTTCTTCCAGGAGGTCCGCGTCGCCCCCGTCCCCACGCCCGTCCCCGGCCAGAGCGACCTGCGCGTGACCGTCAAGGAAGGCCCGACCGGGCAGGTCAGCTTCGGCGCGGGCTTCAGCACGGTCGAGGGCCTCGTCGGCTTCGTCGAATATTCCGAGGCGAACTTCGACTTCTCCAACCCCGAGGGCTGGTATCGCGGCGACGGCCAGAAGTTCCGCCTCCGTCTCTCGGTCGGCAGCCTCACCAATTCGATCGAACACTCCGTCGAGGAGCCGGCCTTGTGGGAGCGCGACCTCGCCGTCGGCTATTCCATCGAACGCCGCTACGCGGGCTTCGCGTCGGCGGACTACGCCGTGCTCACCGAGGGCGTCAACCTTTACGCCCGGCGCCGCGTGTTCGGCAACGTCGAGGGCCGCGTCGGCTACAACCTCCGCCAGGTATCGGTCGACAACGTCTCCGCGACCGCCCCGGCCGAAGTGGTCGCCGAGGGCGCCGCGGGCGGCAAGGTGATCTCCTCGGTCTCGGCCTCCCTCATCTACGACACGCGCGACGAGTTCAACTTCCCGACGCGCGGTTCCCGCATCTCGCTCAGCGAGGAGCTCGGCGGCAACGGCCTCGGCGGCGACGTGAAGTTCCTCCGCTCCGAGCTCCGCTCCGGCCGCTGGTTCCTGCTTTCGCCGACCGCGGAGCAGACGCTCGGCGTCGTGGGCCGCGTCGGCATGCTGACGGGTACCGGCGGCGCGCTGCCTTTCTACGAGCGTTTCTACCTGGGCGGCGCCTACGACATGCGCGGCTTCAATTTCAACGACGTCGGCGGCTTCTCCACCTACGACACCCAGTTCGGCAACGAGCCGATGGGCGGACTGACCTACGGATATTTCAGCCTGGAATACACGATCAAGGCGGCCGACAACCTGCGCTTCGCGGCTTTCTACGACCACGGCGTCGTCAACCGCTCCGAGACCGACTTCGGCCTGTCCGAGGCGAATTCCGACTACGGCGTGGGCATGCGCATCCTGCTGGGCGGCGCCGTCATGCGCCTCGATTTCGGCTTCCCGCTGCAGATGACCAAGGTCCCGGCCGGCCAGCCGAACGCCGGCGCCATCGTCAATGACGGCGGCATGAAGTTCAACTTCAGCTTCGGGACGGTGTTTTGATTGCCAACCGCCCGGCTTACCGCTTCCTCCAGACTGTCCCATGAGATCCTTCCTCGCCCTCTGCTTCGCCTCCGCTTCCGTCTGCGCCGCCGTCCCCGGTTTCGGCGTCCTCGACGAGCAGGAGGTCTTCAAGAAATACGCCAAGGCCGCCGACCTGCAGGCCGAGATCCGCAAGTCGGAGGAATCCGCCCAGGCCTCCGTCGCCGAACGGGTCAAGGCCGTCGAACAGCTGCAGTCCGAGCTGCTCGGCGTCCAGAAGCGCGGTCAGGACCCGATGCTCAGCGAGAACGGCAAGAAGGCCGTCGAGGCCGAGCTGCAGCAGAAGAACGCCACCTTCCAGCAGCGCCGGGCCGAACTGCAGAACTTCGTCAACGAGGCCCGTGGCGCCATCCAGCAGCGCGTGGGGGAGATGAACAAGCAGATCCTCGCCGATGCGCGCACGCAGTCCGAGAAGGTCGCCAAGGCCAAGGGTCTCGCCCTCGTGCTCGGCAAAAGCCAGACGTTCTTCTCCGACGCTTCGCTCGACATCACCGAAGCCGTCCTGAAGGAACTTAACGAGGACTACAAGGCGGCCACCCCTTCGGCCCCGGCTTCC